>JAFDJF010000771.1 GCA_019307645.1 Deltaproteobacteria bacterium | reverse complement strand
AAAGTTGAGAAACCCTGTCCAGGGGCTTGCCAGGGCATACACGTCAACATAGTCCGTTGCGTCCAAGAAACCGCCCAACAGTGTGATTCGTTTTTCATTCAAGCTTTGACGCCAATATAGGTTGGTCCAGCGAAATCCTTGATCACTGAAGGGGGCTTCCATTAACCCAGCATATCCCAGGTTGAACCCAAAAGCACTGACAGGAATATCTGTATAACTGTGGCGGTGCTCCATTTTCCAGACGAATGCGCCGGTGTTGCCCGACTCACGGCCTACAAGTTCCCACGACCCGAAAAAACGTCCTATACCGCTGCCTGCACTGTCTTCGGCACTGGGTGGATTGTCACTGGCTGCCGCATAAGCCATGGAATAGTCGACCCCGAAAGCGAGGCCGTATTTTTCCTGGACACCTTTTTTCCACTGAAAATAAGGCTCGAAAGCGCGTTTTTCGATTGTTCTGCTGATTGAGGATTCATCCGCCTCTATCAGGTTATCCACCTGATCGGGGCTTCCGAATCGAGGCGGAGATTCATTCTCGGCTTTGGAGAGGGATTGGTCTTGCGCCAGGGACGGTATCGCAACTGTCACCACCAAGATCGAAATAGTAATGGTCAACAGTTTCATTACCCAATGTTTCATCACCATGCTTCTATCTCCATAATTTCATCACGATGCCCTGATTCCAAAGCTGAAGTTTGTTTGGACGGATTCCATCTAAATGGTGCTACCCACCCAGATGGGATCCATTAGACAAACAACACGCCGAGGTGCATTATCGCCGTTGCCTGACAATTAACGAGCTATAAAGCGCTGCCGCAACTCATTGCGCAGCTTGAGACGATCCTGAAGATCTTTGGCATGCTCGGCAGGTGAGACACCCTCCCACACCTGCTGGTACGCGCGCATTTTGTTGCCCCCATATATCTTGGCAATGTCTTCGTTGGAGTAGCCCATCTTCCAGAGTTCGTCGGTGATGGCCGGCAAAATCTTGGCAAGCTCGCCACAGCCTGTGGCGCCCTTTTTGAAGGCATTGACCATATAGCCGCCGTCGGCATACATGGTGGGATTTTTCTTTACAAAATTCAATGTGGGTTCAGTGGTGAACATGTCATCTGTTGCAATACCGACATGATCGACGCCGATCAGTTTGACATAGTAGTCGATCATCTGGGCGGCCTGCAGGGGCGTGATGTCATCTGGCCAGACACCGTCCATCATCCACTCCGTAAAGGTAGGCGAGACGAATCCGCCCATTTTGGCAGCACGTATGGCTTCGTCGTCCGGGATATTGCGGTAGCAACCTCTCTCAGTGGCATTTATCTCGCCTTTATACAGACCAGCTGGCACCGAGTGGGTATAGACCACCGGTATGCCGGGATGGTTCTTTTCCATGTGGTCCATGATGTCATTGGCGGTCTTGGAGCCCGTATGACTCAGATCCACAATAATTCCGTATTTCACCATTTCGTCTATGATGGCCTTTCCCCATTCGGTCAAACCGATGTCCTTCCCATTATAGGCGGCCAGCTGACCGCTCCCCGCTCGGAAGAGGTCGTTGTAAGTAAGGATCATACTGCCGATGCCCATCTCTTTTAGCGTAGCTACTTTGTTGAGATCACCATCCAGGATGGTGGCGGTCTGGCTGTTCCAGATCACGGCGGTTCTGCCTTTGATATGGGCGCTTTCGATGTCGCGAATGCTGCGTACAAAAGTGAATTTATCCGGCCTCTGCGCCATGACACTGCGCCACTTCTGGTGCTCGGCAATGTATTGATTCCAGTTGTGGCTCGCCGCCGCCAGGGTCATGCTGTGGCCAGTGATTCCGGCTGCTCTGGCGCGATGCAAGTAGTCGTGCAAATGCTCGTCCTTGGTCCATCCAGTTCCCCATGGACTCGCAAAAAATCCAATCACGACGGGCTGGCCAGGTCTTACTTTCGATGCTTGCATGCGAAATGCTGGTTAATAGAAAAAAGGTTAAGATGACGTAGAGTGGTTTCTTCAAGTTTCCTCCTTTATGGATTTCTTATATAACATTAATAATGTTGATAATTATAAATTATAGAGCATCACACATGTAGTAGGTTACCATTAATATAGAAAATTCTGATATTTTGTGAGGAAACTGGGCGCCGAAGCGCCCCTTTTCTGAACGATACCCGCTTTTCAGCTTACAACGGGTACTTGCCACGGGTATTAGGAGCTTTCGCAGGGCGAAAATGGGGATGATCCCCCTTGACTATTGTGTTCTTGTAAACCAGGCCGTCCTTCATCCTTGATGTCTTTCAACGGGTTACCGTCCCACAGGAGAAGATCAGCATAGGCCCCTTTCTTGATGGTGCCAAGCTCATACGTTGGATAGGGATCCTTGGGTCCCGACCACTTGAGGACGATGCCGGCATTGCCGGTCCAGTGCTTCAGCGCCTGTGCCGACGTGTAGCCTGCATCGACGTTGCAGGTGATATCCTCCTTGATTCGCTCCACAAACGGGATACCGAACATGTCAGAACCGCCAACAGTGAACACGTTATGTTTATTCATCAGTTTGGCAGCGTTTCGGGCGCCCTTACCAACCAAGACTCCCTTCACTTTCTGCTCGTGGGTGAAGAACCCTGGCATCGCATCGTAATC
>JAFDJF010000770.1 GCA_019307645.1 Deltaproteobacteria bacterium | reverse complement strand
AAAGCGGCTACAAGGGCCATGGCCCAATCCTGGAGGGGTATATAGTCCCTCGCGGACGACTTGAATGTCGAAAATGCTGTGTAGGATAGAAACATGGCAAACGCAAGGTGAATGGCCCTTGTCTCTGTATCGTTGAGGACTAACACATTAAAAATGTAGGGCAGGGGGGATGCCATCCACAGCTGAAACAGCGTCCAGACCAGCGGCACATAAAAAAGCACCTTCTTCGGAAATGCGCCGGTCGGATTACGCGACCCCAATTCCGACTCAACCATCTCCTCCGCGATCATAGAATCTGCCTGCAGTTCCTGGTCACCCTTCAGTTCTTCGTTCATCTTAGTCATGGCAAACACCCTTCAATGTGACAAAGGGGATCCGTTCCCTGGCTCGCCCTGCTAGTAATATATTCTTTCGTGAAAAAACTGCGCACGAAGGCCGCCCTGAAAAAATGCACCGCGGGAACTGTGCATTTTTTCAGGGGTTGAATCAGAAAATTACATCAGTCCAACTTCTTTGTAGTATTTGATCGCGCCAGGATGCAGAGGAGCGGACAGGCCGTCTTTGATCATTTCCTCTTTCTTCAGCACAGAAAAAGCCGGGTGCAGCTTCTTGAAGGCTTCGAAATTCTCGAACACTGCCTTGACGACGGTGTAGATGACTTTCTCCGAAACCTTGGCGGAGGTGACGAAGGTCGCACCGACACCAAAGGTAATGGTGTCATTATCGTTCCCGCGATACATTCCACCCGGGATAGTAGCAACACGGTAGTAGGCGTTATCAGCGATCAGATCTTCCACAGGTTTGCCGGTGACGTTAACGAGGACGGCATCGCAGGAGGTGGTGGCTTCCTTGAGGGCACCGCTCGGGTGGCCGACTACGTAACTGATGGCATCAATCTTGTTGTCGCACAGTGCCGGGGCCTGCTCAGCCATCTTCAACTCAGAGGCGAGTTTGAGATCGGACATCTTCAGTCCCGCTGCTTTCATCATCACTTCCATGGTGGCGCGCTGACCGGAACCGGGGCTACCGAGGTTGACGCGTTTGCCTTTCAGATCCATAAAATCCTTGATCCCTGAATCGGCACGTGCCACAAGGGTGAAAGGCTCGGGATGAACAGAGAAAGCAGCGCGCAGGTCCTTATTCGGACCGACAGATTCAAATTTGCCCTGGCCGTGGTAGGCTAGATACTGCTGGTCAGACTGGGCCACCCCCATGTCCAGTTCACCAGCAGCAATCGTGTTCAGGTTGTATACCGATCCGCCTGTGCTCTCAACTGTGCAGCGGATGCCGCTCTCTTTTTTGTACTTATTGACAAGACGGCAAATGGCGCCACCTGTTGGATAATACACACCTGTTACACCACCAGTGCCGATGGTGACAAACTGGTCAGAGGCACTAACAGTTGTCAGTGCACCAAATGTGGTCGCCAACACAAACATCACTACTGCTGTAAGCATCAAAAATTTTTTCATTTACATTCTCCTTCTTTGGTTTAATTGAACTGTTTATTAGTTTTCCTTCGGTTATACACGCAGTTGCCTTCACGGAAGGCTCACCGATTTGTGCATAATCTGAAAGCCCCAGCCTCTCAAGTGTCTCCTTAGTAGGTTTCCCCTCTTTATCCCAACCACGGAACTTGAAATAGTCTTGAACATGATTCTCAAACACCACTCTGGATATTTTTTTCCCATTCATAAGGCCGCCGCAACTCTCCTCTTGATAAAATCTTGCCGGTAATACATCATCCGAATGAGATCTTCCCGTCCTCAAATTGTACAATCGAGAAAGCGTTTGTATTCTCTCACCTGCAAGCAGCAAATCCTCCTCAGAAAAGGGATACCCGGTAGCTGCCACCATCATCGGAGCCAGCGTGTCCAGGCCAAATGGAAGAAAATCACATACGGGAGCTAACGTATCCAGCTCCAGTTTGCCCAGCATCTCATCCGTAGCGCTCCACATTCGTGTATGGCTGGCAAAATCAGCTGTGGCCAAAGACAGGGCCATGGAATAACATCCTAAGGGGTTTGCCCCTGAAAGCTCCATTCCGCCGATATGAATGGCGAAATTGTCACTGTTCTGTCCAATAATCTTAGAAGCAATCCTGGTTCCCTCGGCTAATACATCACCAATACCCTCCCGGAATGCTATTTTTTTCACAAGTGCCTGCACAGCGTCTGCCGAACCGAACTTAATCCATTCGTTATCTTCCGAGGAAAGCAAACCCTTTTCAGCGGCTTCCATGGCGAAAGAGATAGTCACACCACAGGAGATGGT
>JAFDJF010000170.1 GCA_019307645.1 Deltaproteobacteria bacterium | reverse complement strand
GCTCTGCCGGGGAAATCGCCCGTTTTTCACAAAAGGACGCTGAAAAATGGTTGAAGATCACGGACCTTGAGCATAGTGATGAGTACCAGAAAGCTCAGATGGATATGCTTTTTCGTCCGGCTGAGATGCGAATGGAGCCGGAAGTTCTGGAAAGACAGGCGTTGGTATTTCCAAAACTGATTGAAGCTGATATGGAGCCGGACAGCCTGACCCTTAGTGCAAGCTATTATCGTACAGCACGGGAATGGTTTGAAAGCCCTGAACTCCAGTCCTGCATTCTGCGATTTGCAGTTACAGGGGCTGTCGATATAACCGAACCCGGGCTGGGAACAAACCTGATAGGAATGGCCACATCCCTTTCCACAATCGGCTTTAACAGGGGCGGCACACACATGATAGCCCATGCTGCGCATCAGATACTGAGTCAGCTCGGATGTGAATTTCATATTAATAAAGAGGTTGACAGGGTTATAATAGAAAATGGAAATGCAACTGGGATACGTCTTGACGACGGTACTGAGATAGAAGCACGCAAACTGGTTGTAAGTACTTTGAATCCCAATCAGCTTATATTTGATTTGATCGGCAAGGAACATGTTGACGAGAAACTGGCAAAACGCGTGACGCTTCTTGAAGATACATTCGGCTGTATCATGTGGTACAGTCTGGCAGTGCATGAAGTGCCCGTATATAAAGCCGAGGCATTTAATCCTGATATTCACGAAACTGAATGGCTCGGGCTGCAGCCTGATCCTGACCCCATCCATATTGCAAGAGAATGCCGGCACGCAAAACTGCTCAGCTGGCCGCCTCCCATAGAGGATTATTGTCCCACTGTCTGGTGTAACAGCCTTGTTGATCCCAGCTTTGCGCCTGCGGGGAAACATGTTTTACAGAATGAACAGCTTGGTCCGCCCGTATCCCTTTACTCTGAAAAGGAGTGGATGGAAATAGAACAGCGTTATGCAGAAGACCTGATCAACCTATGGAAGGATTATGCGCCGAATATGACATGGGACAATGTTATCGGCATTGATACAAATTCACCCTATGACCATACCCGAATGAAAAATCTACTGCCAAATGGTACCATGGCAGGGATCGACCGGCCACCGCACCAGATGAATGAAAACAGACCCACCCCTGAACTGGCGAATCACAGGACACCAATAAAGAATCTATATGCCACAGGCGGTTGCTGGCATGTGGGAACAAATGCGGGATCAAGCGAGTCCTACAACTGTTACAAAATTATTGCAAAGGATCTTGATCTCGGAAAACCATGGGAAGAACCGGGCAAAGAAGAGCCGGATTCATTGCTGGAGCAGTATAGGGCTGTAAGAAAGAGAGTTCAGGATACGGTTAAGAAGAACTGAACCCACATCCCATATGGAGCGATACATCAAGACATACTTGGCATAAGAAACATATGATAAATTCATTTAGAGGAGGTTACAGTGGCTGATGACGTATTTGATGCAGTGATAATTGGGGGGGGGACCAAGGCCCTCTTTTTGGCGATGTACCTGACCCGGTATGCGGGTATGAGCGTCGGAATATTTGAGAGGAGACATGAGATCGGAGGGTGCCTGGCGACGGAGGAGATCTCCGCACCAGGATTTCGCGGCAACACGCATGCCACCATCATCGTGCCCTTTTACTACGCGCCCCTGTATCGTGACTTCCCCGAGTTCTGGGAATACGGAGCCCAAAGCGATCAATATCTGGTTGCCGATGGCTCAGCGTTCAGTAACAACGGGACCTGTCTTACCATCTACAGCGAAAAACACGATCCGACCCAGGAGAAGAGCGCCAGGGAGATCGCCCGATTCTCAGAGAGGGACGCTGATAAATGGCTCAAGCTCTGGGATTTGTACAACAGCGATGAAATGAAATCGGTGCAAATGGATGCGCTGTTCAACCCGGCAGAGGTTCGCCTTCAACCCGAGTTCGGGGAACGGCAGATGGCGCTCTATCCAAAGCTGGTGGAGGCCGGTTTCGACCCCGACTCGCTCATCATGGCGGCCAGCTTTCTGCGCGCCGGGCGGGACCTGTTCGAGAGCGATGAGCTGCTTTATTGCATTATGAGATTTATCCTTACGGGCCGGGACATCAACGATACCGGCGTCGGTGTGGAGACGTTCTCGATGGGCGCTTCGCTGCCCACTATAGGGTTTGCCCGCGGAGGAACCCATCATATTGCCCATGCCGCCCACCAGGTCCTTGTGCAGAGCGGGTGCAAGTTCTTCACGAATACGGAAGTGGAGAAGGTTGTGATAGAAAACGGAACCTGCACGGGTGTTCGTTTGACCGACGGCAGCCAGGTGAGAGCCCGGAAGCTGGTTGTGAGCACGCTGAGTCCGGCGCAGCTATGCTTCGATCTGATCGGTCGGGAGCATATCGACCACAGGATCGCCCGTCGCGTGGATGCTCTGGAAACCGACTTTCTGTGCCTGATGTGGTATTCCTATGCGCTTCACGAAGCCCCCAATTACGAAGCCGCAGCGGCATTTAATCCGGATATAAACCAAACCCAATGGCTGGGGCTGGCTGACGATGCCAACCCCGACCACATAGCAAGAGAGTGCCACTATCAGAAACTGCATAAATTCCCGCCGTTGGAGGACTATTGTCCGGCCATCTGGTGTCATAGCCTTGTGGATCCCGCCTATGCCCCGGCAGGGAAGCATGTTGCGCAAAGCGAGCAACTTGGACCGCGCGCCCCTACCTACAGCCCTTCGGAATGGCATGACGTGAAGAGGCGCTACTTTGACAACCTGCTGACAATCTGGCAGAAACACGCCCCCAACATGACATTGGACAACATCATAGGTGTTGATTACAACACTCCCTATGATGCGCAACGCATGCGCAACCTGGGGCCCAATGGGAACATGTCCGTTATCGATTGCCCACCCCACCAGCGAGATGACAACCGGCCCATTCCGGAGTTGGCCAACCACAGGACCCCCATTAAGAACCTCTACGCAACGGGAACGGCGTGGCATGTGGGAGGGTTTGCTTCGTCTTCGGAATCCTACAATTGCTACAAGATCATCGCCTCCGATCTGGACCTGGCCAAGCCGTGGGAAGAGCCCGGCAAGGAAGAGCCATACTCTCTGGTCGAGGAAACGCGCGCCGTGACCAGACGGATACGCGAAACGTTCAAAACCGGGAGATAATGCTGTGACAGAGCAAAAAGAAGGGCCATTGACAGGATATCGTGCCCTGGATCTGGCTGACAGTAAGGGCGCATTGTGCGCAAAGTTACTTGCCGATCTGGGGGCCGAGGTCATTAAGATCGAAAAACCGGAAGGGGATGTCTCTCGTAACATCCCGCCATTTGCAGGCAATGAGTCGCATCCTGAAAAGAGCCTCCATTTTCTCTTTCGGAATGCCAACAAGTTCGGGATAACCCTTAATCTGGAAACCTCTGAAGGAAAGACCATTTTCAAGAGGCTGGTAGAGAAAACGGATGTTCTGGTGGAGGACTTCACGCCCGGATATATGAAAGACCTGAAACTGGATTATCCCTCTATTAAAAAGATAAACCCCGGACTTATCATGGCCAGTATCACAGATTTCGGACAGAGCGGTCCTTACAGGGACTGGAAGGGCTCTCCCATCGTCCACTTTGCCATGAGCGCAAACATGATCGACAGCGGTTTTCCAGGAGAGCCCCCGGTTAACATCCCGGGAACTCCTGCCTATGACGCGGTTTCAATGACAACTGCCATATCTATTGTTTTGTCACTGTATGACCGGGGAGGAACAGGGAAGGGACATTACATTGATACTTCAGTGCATGAAACAGCCCGACTGGGTCTTTATCCCTGGAAGCTCATGAGCTATTCCTACTTTGGTGTCAGCGACGCTAACACTAATATGGATAGATTGGGTCCGACGGTCTACCCGGTGTACCCTTGCAAAGACGGCTTTGTCCGGATGGTCATCCTCACACCATGGCAATGGGAGGCGCTTGTCAAACTGCTGGGCGATCCCGAGGTATTGAAACTCTCCGAATGGAGTGACCTTATGTATCGTGTCGTGTATTACAATGACCTCTACATCCTGATGTCGGAGTTCACCATGAACTACACTATGCAGGAGTTGTTTGAAGCGGGACATGAAGCAGGCGTTCCCATTGTGCCGGTCAATGATGTGGAGGGTTTTGCGAAAAGCCCTCACACCCGGGCCCGAGGCTTTTTTATCGATATGGATCACCCAGAGGCTGGGAGTTTCCAATACCCGGGACCTCCCTACAGATTGTCCGAGACGCCATTCAGCATACGACGACCCGCTCCCTGCCTGGGAGAACACAATGAGACCGTATACTGTGATGAACTGGGTTTTTCAAAGGATGAACTGCTGGCGCTTAAACGGGCGAAAGTCGTATAAATAAGGAGGGAATTGAAATGGCAAATCCACCACTGAAAGGAATTCGGGTCGTAAGTCTGGGAACCGGCGCTGCAATACCTGACTTTGCCCTGATCCTGGCACAGCTTGGGGCTGATGTTATCAAAATAGAATCGCTGTCCAATCCGGATTTCATGAGAGTGGTTCATGGGGGGGATGTGAACGCCAATGGCATGTTCAACGAGGCAAACCGGAACAAAAGGAGCTTTGGGGTCGACCTCAAGAAGGAGAGAGGTAAAAAGCTGGTTGAGGAGCTTATCAAGATGAGTGATGTGGTTGGTGAAAATTTCCGACATGGCGCCATGGACGAGCTTGGTCTCGGATATGAGACCGTACGGAAAATCAAGCCTGACATCATTTACCTGAGCAGCTACGGTTTCGGCAAAGGCGGGCCATACAGCGACTACAGGGCCTTTGGCCCTACAATTACCGCCGCATCGGGTTTGCTCTCCCTTTGGGCCCACCCTGGTGACACGTACCCTACGGGCGCCAATACAACCATCCCGGATCACTTGGCCAGCAAGATGGGGGTCCTGGTTGTTCTTTCCGCCCTGGACTACAGGCGGCGAACAGGGAAGGGACAGTTCATCGACATCGCTCAGATAGAGGTGACGGCAAATCTGATCGGAGAGGCCTATCTGGACTATACCGTAAACGGGCGGGTTCAGAAGCCTGCGGGAAACCGAAACCCATCTGCGGCTCCCCACGGCTGTTATCCCTGCAAGGGTGATGATCAGTGGTGTGCCATCAGCGTGTTCAGCGATGATGAGTGGCAGAATTTCTGCTCAGCGATTGGCAACCCGGTATGGTCGAGTGACCCGAAATTTGCCAACACTCAGGGCCGGCTGGAGAACGTCGATGAACTGGATAAACTGATAGCAGAATGGACTATTAACCGTGATCCAGCAGAGGTGATGAACACATTGCAGGCTGCAGGTGTAGCCGCCGGTCTGGTACAGCGCGGCGTTGATTGGGCCAATGACCCTCAACTCCAGCATCTCAACGCCATGATTGAAGTGGATCATCCCATAGTTGGAAAACAGCTTTATCCAAATGCGCCGTTCAAGATATCAGATATGGTATTTCCCGCCAGTACACCTGCGCCGCTTTTTGGTCAGCACACGGAAGAGATATGCCAAGAAATGCTGAATATGTCGCGAGAGGAGATAGAAAGGTTGAAGAAAGAAGAAGTATTGGAAGTCCAGGTTGATTGATTGTCTATCTATGAAATTTGAAAGGAGAAATTATGGTTGGAATATGTTCGTACGGCGGATACGTTCCGCGGTACCGGTTGAACCGAGGCCTGATCGTTCAGGCCATGGCATGGATGAATCCGATAATCATGGCCCATGCCCAGGGTGAAAAGGCGGTGGCGAATTGTGACGAAGACCCCATTACCATGGCAGTGGCTGCCGGCATCGATGCATTAAAAGGCGTTGATCTTTCAACAATCGAAGGCGTTTATTTTGCATCCACCACCATGCCTTATACGGAAAGACTGAATGCGGGGATCATTACCACCGCCCTTAACGTGAATGACCAGGTGAGGGCCGCTGACTTTGGCGGCGGGCTCAAGGCCGGGACCACGGCCCTGCTTTCCGCCCTGGAGAGTGTAAAGACAAGATGGGTAAACAATATTGTCGTCACTTCTGCCGACTGTAGTCTGGGACAGGCCGCCACTACGCAGGAGATGGTCTTTGGTGATGCGGCCGCAGCTTTTCTGGTGGGGAATGAAGATG
>JAFDJF010000769.1 GCA_019307645.1 Deltaproteobacteria bacterium | reverse complement strand
CACTGCGCCTTCTGCAGCACCCGCACCCACCAGGGTGTGCATCTCGTCTATGAACAGAATAATCTGGCCCTGGGCATCGGTCACTTCTTTTAAAACCGCCTTGAGTCTGTCTTCAAATTCCCCCCGGTATTTTGCGCCTGCAATGAGTGCCCCCATGTCAAGGGCCACCACCCTTTTGTTTTTCAGGGTCTCCGGCACATCGCCCTGCACGATTCTCTGGGCCAGTCCTTCCACAATAGCTGTTTTGCCGACCCCGGGCTCGCCTATCAGCACAGGGTTATTCTTTGTTCTGCGTGACAGAACCTGGATGATCCTGCGGATTTCATCGTCCCGGCCGATTACCGGATCAAGGTCTCCTTTTGACGCAGTTGCCGTCAGGTCCTGACTGAAACGGTCCAGGGCCTGGTACTTGTCTTCAGGGTTGGGGTCAACAATTCTCTGGCCTCCCCTGATGTCCACCAGGGATTTCAGGATTGTGTCCCGGGTAATCCCTGCCTCTGCAAGTAGCTGTGTAGCCTCTCCTTCTTTTTCCTCTGTTGCAGCCAGCAGGATGTGCTCGATGCTCACGAACTCGTCCTTCATTTGTTCGGCTTCAACAAACGCCTTATCCAGGACTGCTTTTGAGCGCATGGATATGGATGCCTGCCCAAAGCCTGCGCCTGACACCCTGGGGATTTTTTCCATGGCCGATTCAAAAGACTGCGTCAGCCGGCTCCGGTCAGCCCCAATCTTTCCCAGAAGCGGCGGGATGACGCCTTCTGTCTGATCCAGAATGGCTCTTACCAGATGCTCGGGCTCTATCTGCTGATGACCGAACTTTTCAGCCAGTTGTTGAGAAGCCTGTATGACTTCCTGTGCTTTCAATGTAAATTTTTCAAATCGCATATCTCTACAACCTCCGCTTAATACAGGATTTGGTTTCTTGTAAATTACTCATCAAGATCCGTGCCAAAAGCCGGATTCGATGCCATTCTCAATAAAACCACTTTAATATCAATTAGTTGACTAATTGAGCACTTTCAGAGTGCTGTTTTTGTCGTTTGACGGTGCTGTAAATGTGATACAAAAATGTCTCAGAATAAAAATAAGGACTAACGTGCTGGTATTCAAGCGAATCAGGTCAAAATTTAACAACAATAAAAAATCTTAATACAAGTTGGCTGCAGATTTTTGAGGGGGATATCAGATTTGAGAAGGAAGACAAAAACCTGACATCGATATACTATATCAATATGTTATGGTCAAATGACTTTGGAAACAATGGGTGGGAAAGAAGTAGCGTCGTTTCAGACAGGCACTATGTTGTATCAAAAAATATTCTGAGACAGTCATGTATCATGAGACAATATGAATTGTAGTACGTTTGGTATTGACAGGGTTCCCACTATCCCTGATTTCAAAAAACAAAAACCTTGAAATCTCACCCCAGGCGGGATTAATGCACCTTTTGCTTTTTAAAATCTGCCGAACATGACCTAAATCTGAACGCAAAACAGATTGACAACCAAACTTTCAGCCTATATATTGACCGGTAGTCATTTCAATAAAGACTGGTTCTATATTTGTCTTTTGGTCAATATTTGGACTATGGGTCATTCCTAAGTAAAAACGAGGCAGTTGAATGCATTATAAAAAATTGGAACGAAAAAAAATAATGGATGAACTCACACAAAAAGACATCCTTGAGGCAGTGGTGACGATTCTTTTGGAAAAGGGCAGAAAGGGTTTTACCATGGATCGTGTTGCAGCGGGCACCGGTATTGCCAAAGGCACCCTCTATCTTCACTATGATAACAAACAGGAGCTTTTAACTTCTGCCGTGGATTACTGTTTCGAACCTTTGGACAGAGAAATCGAGGAGATCATCAGCGTTGATCAGGATCCGGTCTTAAAACTCGAACAATGCGCTCTGGCGTGGATGAAATATGCGGACAAAAATAAAAAGCTTTTCCATGAATTAAGAAATGAGATTTTTAATACCATGCTTCAGTATATAAGCGATAAAAAATCCTGGTACTGGATCTACATAAACCTGTTTGCAACCGCACTGGATGAGGCGGTAAAAG
>JAFDJF010000169.1 GCA_019307645.1 Deltaproteobacteria bacterium | reverse complement strand
ATGGACAAGAAGGCCAAAGTGGTTCGGGCCGGTTATTTCTTCCCAAGCCATAAAGGTGAAGGGCGTCGAGTCGAAAAAGATCAGAGAAAAAGAGATGAACTGTACGAGGTTCTGGGAGATCTTTTCGAGCTCCTTCGAAACGGTATTTTCCCGACATCATATGACAAAGACCCCTGTGGTATCTGCCCCTATGAAGACATATGCGGTGGAAAAGAAGTTGCTGTTGAACGCACCAAGAGAAAATTATCAGAAGACGACAAATTGAATCCTTTCCAAAGGCTAAAAGGCTATGCGTAAACCTGAAGATGAAAAATTCCGCCAGATAATCGTTAAAAATCTGGACAACTCTATTCTGGTAGAAGCTGGCGCAGGGTCAGGTAAAACAACAAGCCTAATCGAACGGATGCTGGCATTGATTGCCACCGGCAGGTGTACCGTCGACAAGATGGCAGCGGTGACCTTTACCCGTAAGGCTGCGGCCGAGTTGAAGGGTAAGTTCCAGATTGCCCTGGAAGGGGTTTTTGCGAAGGAAAAAAACAAAGAAAAACAGAGCCGTTTCCAAAATGCACTTGCGACCCTGGAGCTCCTTTTTGCAGGAACCATTCATTCTTTCTGTGCCAGGCTTTTGAGAGAGCGGCCGATTGAAGCCAGATTGGATCCTGATTTTGAAGAGCTGGATGAAATCGAAACCGTGTTGCTCAGAGACCGGTGCTGGTCCGAGTATCTGGAGGGGCTACAAGCTGAAGGAGCGTATGTGCTCGAGAAGGTAACTGATCTCGGTCTTGATCCAATTAAATTAATTGACACATACCACAAGGCGGCTTTGTATCCGGAAGTGGAAATTGCCCGAAAAAAATTGAAACGCCCGGAGTTTGGCAAAGAGAAGAAGCTTCTCAAAAAATATCTTGAGCAGTCGTGGAAATCACTGCCTAAAGAGGCATCTGAAAAAGGGTGGGATGGCTTGCAGAGAATACTACGGCAGGCATGGCTGCGCAGTTTCTATTTTAACCCGGACAAAGATCAAGATTTCATAAAGATATTGAACGGTCTGGATAAGTCCGGGGGTATCGTCCAAAATAGATGGCCTACAAAGGAGATTGCAAAGGAGCAAAAAGCGGAGTTTGACATATTCAAAGATGAGATTATTTCTCCCTGTCTAAAGAAGTGGCAAAAATATTGCCATTATTTCATCATGGAGCTTGTCGTGCCGGCCGTAACACACTTTAAAGAAGTCCGGGAGAAGAGCTCTCTGATGGATTATCAAGACCTGCTTTTGAGATCTGCAGAGCTTCTCAGAAACAATTCAGAAGTGAGAAAGTACTTTCAGAACCGATTCACTCACATCCTGGTGGACGAGTTTCAAGATACCGACCCGATCCAGGCAGAAGTCATGCTGTATCTCACGGGTGAGAACCTTGAAGAGACTGCATGGCAAAAGACCAGGATAAAACCGGGTTCTCTTTTTATCGTGGGCGATCCAAAACAGTCCATTTACAGATTTCGGCGTGCGGACATCGACATTTACAATGAAATGAAAAGGATTGTGAAAAATTCCGGAGGTCTCATCGTTCCGCTGACAGCAAACTTCCGATCACTCCCTGCTGTCTGCGACTGGATCAATCCCATTTTTAAGTCAAAATTTCCGGAAAAGGCCTCGCAGTACCAACCGGGATTTGAGCCATTGGTTCCTTTCAAAAAGATGAAAAACCCAGGGGTGAAGAGGATCACTATTGGCAAGGTGCCCGGTAACAGATCAAAAGAGATCGCCAGGCAGGATGCAGAACGTATCGCCGCTTGGATCGATTGGGCGTTGGATGGAAATTTTAAAATCCTGAGGACCAAAGAAGAGACAAAAGAGAGGCAAAGTGAGGTTGCAGGACCAGGGGATTGTATGATTTTGCTCCGTTACAAGGCACATCTTTCCATGTACGCGAAAGCCCTGGAAGAACGCGGAATTCCATATGAGATTTCAGGAGGCGGTGCATTTAACGAATCAGAGGAGATTAAACACTTGCTTAATTTGCTTGCCGCGGTTTCTGAACCTGAAGACCAAGTGGCGCTTGTCTCCACATTGAGAGGCCCTTTTTTTGGTGTGAGCGATGACCTGTTGTATCGTTTTCGAAAAAAAGGCGGCTTGTTTAATTATTTTGCACCGGCAGACAAATGCAGTGACGAGGAAGCCTGTGTGAGAATAGGGGACATTTTTGGTAAAATTAATAAATATCACTACTGGGCAAGAAACAAACCGCCGGCTGCTGCATTGAGCATGATTTTGAATCATCTTGGTATCATTCCTCTGGCGTTGACAAGAAAGATGGGTGAAAGTAGGGCAGGAAACCTGATGAAAGCGCTTGAACTCAGTTTGGGGGATTCTTCAGGATCTCAAACTTCCTTTTACGACATGGTTGAAAGGCTGGGTGAATTTTACAACGACATCGATGTGGAAGGGATGTCCATAGAACCGGGCAAAAAGGATGCTGTCCGAATAATGAACCTTCACAAGGCCAAAGGGCTGGAGGCGACAGTGGTTTTTTTGGCTGAGCCATCGAAAGACATATCACATCCTCCAGGTCTGCACATTTCCAGATTCGAAAAAAAAGCTGCCGGATATTTCATAGCCTCTGCTCAGACAGGTGAATACACAAGAGAAATAGCTGGAATTCCTCCAGACTGGGAAAAGTATGAGGCGCTTGAGTTTGAGTATCAAAAGGCTGAGGAAGAGCGTCTGCTGTATGTGGCAACAACTCGAGCACGGCAACTTCTTGTGGTGAGTAGATACCCTGAGAAACCGACCAAAGGGGCTTGGAAAGATCTTAATCGCTATCTTTACGAGGTCGAAGAGCTTGAAACTGAAAAAATGGCTGTGACTGCTGTAGATGAAGGAAACATTATTCCTGAAGACTTCGAAGTCGGGAAAACGAAAATCAATGAAAGGATTTCAAAGAGCAAAATGCACTCGTATATAACTGAATCCGTTACTGCAGCCTCAAAAGCTTCTGTCAAAGAGACTCCTTTTTCTGAAGACACTGGACAGGGCATGAGCTGGGGGCGAATTTTTCACAAAATGATTGAAGCCGTTACAAAGGATGCCTCAGTTGATTTCGATCTGATGGCTGAGAACCTGCTGAAAGAGGAAGAAAGACCGGTTTCAGAAAAGGATCTGATAATTAAAACAATTAAAGCGGTAATGTCTTCAAAGCTGTGGAGAAGGATGAAAAAATCAGAGAATGCTTTGGTGGAGGTTCCATTTTCTCTCAAAGTTGATGAAGCGGGAACAACGAAGATAGTTTCAGGCGTAATCGACCTTGTTTTCAAAGAACCTGAAGGGTGGGTTATAGCAGACTACAAGACGGACAAAGTGGATGAGAACCTGAATGGTTTGGTCAACTACTACAGACCTCAGGTTGAACTGTACAGTAAGTTCTGGGAGGAAATGACCGGTGAGAAGGTCAAGGAATCGGGTTTGTATTTTGTTGACACCAATGAATGGGTAAATGTTTTG
Source organism: Deltaproteobacteria bacterium (assembly GCA_019307645.1). Next base: position 2,659 of record JAFDJF010000169.1, on the reverse strand, counting down.
GGCTGATATTTGTCCCGCTCAAAAGCATTTCATGGGTGTAAGCTCGTTCGAAGATTATGAGATCATTGAAGAATACCAACGGAGCGTCATTATCTTCCCAACAGAAATTGCTAATATGCATCAGGTGGGGTCTCTGTAAGCCGGGACAGGGACACGCGAGTCACCAAAGGCCGGAGACCGGCAGTTCTGGCGTCACGATATACCTGAGCAGTATTTTCCTCAGATATGCAGTAATCTACCGAAAAAACTGGTAGGCCACGTTCAATGTATTTCTCATACTCTTTAAGGCGGTCGTTGGTAGTCCAGCCTGGCTCATCATGTCTTTCGTGCAAATCACCTGCTCTAGGGTCGTTCCAATCCGCATCACCATCCCCATGAAACCAGGTATCTTCAACTGCCAGGGCGTTGATAGTAGCGACATAACGCTTCGGGTCTGTGTTAATGAGATGGGGAGCATTTTGCGGCACTACCAGAAATCCTTCGGTCACAGTACGGCCGGCTTGCATGATTTCCTCGATGAATTGAATCATCTCCACTTCGGGATTCACACCGTCTTCGTCAGCGACCACTTTTACTGTGTCATCATCGTATGCCTCAACCCAATCAAGGTAGACGCCGTCAAATCCTAATCGCGCAAGCTTCGCTACTATGCCACTGTTTCCAAGGTAAATATTCTTCCATTCTTGACGCCAATATGCCACAGGATAGTTTCCACTCCAGCCATCTGGATCAATTGTTATCAAGAAATCGGGAGTGCCTCGTTGGGTCGCAGTCGGTGCGATCCAGTTATCATCCCAGTAGTCGCGATAATCTTCAGCCTGACCTATATCAATATATGCTAGAAGAAGTCGATATTGGCCGTCAGGTGTCGTTTTCAAAGACTGCACGATATTGGATGTATCATAAGGAAAATCCTTAAAATTGTGTCCTGGTTCAAGCACCAGTAGTGGATAGTTGGTCGCAGCCAGCGCATCAACGGCACCTTCAATATCGAGATCCTGAATTTGGTACATCCATGTCATGGCTGCCTGGAGACTGGCAATACGCGATAGATTTGTAACCGATGGAGCTGCTCCAGGTAGAGCATCAAGCATCATGTCATCAGAAGAAACGTTTAGCTGAAATCCAACAACCTCTTTGTCCGACGAATAAGCAATATAGGTGGCGGTGCTAATATCTTTAGAGAACAAATTTTCTGGCACATCCACTACTTTCCCATGAGCGTTTAAATTGAGAGTTTCAGTTGCTATTACATTGCCGCTATCATCGTATGCCGTCATGGTAACAACAGCCGAAGCGTTCTCGATGTTGACAAAAGCAATGCCTGTACCGCCGTCTTTTTCGATTTTGGCAAACACCCCATTTTTGCTGCTGATACTGACACCTGTATATCCGCCTAATTGGTTACCGTCTTTAGTGCTGAACAATTCAAACCCGGTGATCGGATTTGAAGCCAAGATGCTGAACCAGGCGGTACCATCCGGCAAGTTTAAGATCTCCGGAGTACCCATATACTTTTCCTGACCGGCAAGGGGTATGGTTTGAGAAGATAATGAAGTTCCGTCATCTTTATAAGGTGTAATTGTAAGGTTGCAAGATGTAGTTGAAGGGTTATAGGCAACAACGCCTGTACCCCATGTTGTATCACTGGCAATATGCGGATAATAGATGTTTGTTGTTGTATCATCCTTTAAAAGGATGCCGCTTAGATAATTCGTCCCGCTGTCTTCCGTGCTGCCGAAAATCTCAAGCCCTACAATACCGCCTCCATTTTTGATTACCGCCGAATTGATACCTTGTTGAGGGTTGCCATCGAATAATTCTCTAATCGTGAAAGCCTGATGTTCATTCGCCGAAATGGATTTTGATTTAGTTGTTCCGTCGTCAAATTCGATGGTCAAGTCTTTCGATGATGAAGTGGTGTTAAGAATGCTGATGCCGGTCGTCCAGTTGGAATCTGAGGCAATGTGAGAAACGTAAATGTCACCGGTGTTGACATCTGATGCAGCCGGGATGGCAACACGATATTTTCCTTTAATATAAAACTTGGTATATCCACTGACACTTTGTGAATCAGATTCAAAAATAATATAACCGATATCTTTCGGATTGGAGAAATCATCACCAATAATAATCTCTCTTCGAGCGTTGGAACCTAAAGTAATAGATTTTGAAGCAACCAGTTGTCCTGAATTATTATAGGTTTTTAAATCACCATTGAGGTTCTGTTCAGAACTGGTATTGATAACACAAATTTCGGTCTCCCAAGTACCGTCACTGGCGATGTGGGGGAAATATGTTTTTTTGTCCTTCGTTGAAATTGATACGATATATTCATATGCGCCTATATCATAGCCTGCACCCTGCGGACGTTGATTCCTGTCATAATCATCATTGGGAGCATCAGTAGAGGCGCCTTGGTTTATAGCAGGCGAATTGCCCTGTAAATGGAAATCTGATCCGGAAGGATTAACAAACTTAGGATCCCCTTCTACATAGTCGGTGCCGCGAATTTCGTACTCATATTCTCCCGTATAATCATGGATCAAATTGTGGTCCACGGTTAGATTTGTTTCTGAAAGCTGAGCCTCATTTGAAATTTGAAATAATAAATTTTGACTGAAAATGTTGTTTCTTACGATAATGTTTTTAGCGTCTG
>JAFDJF010000768.1 GCA_019307645.1 Deltaproteobacteria bacterium | reverse complement strand
CCAGCAATGCGATCATATAAACCTGCAAACCTCTCCTTATATTCCGGCATAACTTCCACAAGTAGCTCACCTCTCGAATAGATCTCTGCAATACGTCGATCAAAGGGGACTTCCATCAAAATAGGAATGCCTTCTTCCTGGGCATAGACCTTGACCTGATCGTCCCCTATGTCAGATCTGTTAATGACCAAACCTGCCGGGATCCCTAAGATCTTGATTGCCTCCACAGCCAACTTCAAGTCGTGCAGACCAAACGGTGTGGGCTCGGTAACAAGCAAAACAAAGTCCGCCCCCTTCATGGCAGCAATAACTGGACACGAGGTCCCTGGCGGGGCGTCGATGATAGTGAGCTTATCCGGATGAGTGTACGAACGGACCTTTCTGATCAGCGGGGGCGACATGGCCTCTCCGATCCGCAATCTCCCATGTACAAACTCCAGGCCATCTCTCTCTCCCCTTTCAATGACACCTAATTCCCGGCCCGTTTCAGTGATGGCGTCTTCAGGACAAACTTCTACACAGCCACCGCAGCTATGACAGAGTTCATGAAATGGGAGGACCGTTTCACCAATTACAATGATCGCCTTGAACTGGCATATCTCGTCGCACTTTTTACAGAGTGTACATTTCTTCTCATCCACCTGTGGAACCGGTGTTGTTACGGTTTCAGTAGAGCTGATACTCGGATGTATAAAGAGATGGGCATTTGGCTCTTCCACGTCGCAATCCAGCAATTGCACGTCCGGCCCAAGAGAGACAGCTAAGTTGGTGGACACCGTGGTTTTTCCCGTACCCCCCTTTCCGCTTGCAATACTTATAACCATAGGAAATCTGGAATTAGGGAACTCAAGGTTTCCTGATTCCACCTTTCATTGTCTTAATCTGGTTTATCATGTAATTACCAATTGCTTCCTGAAGCGTTTCTCCGGCAAGAAAGGCACAGTGGTCCTCATCTTTGGGTAGGCCCCCGAGTCTTTCAAGGATGGCATCCCCTGTCACATCTAAGATCTCATCAGGGGTTTTTCCAATGGCCATCTCTGCTGCAAATGAACCACACACCGCGCTTGATCCGCAACCATCCGTCTGAAACGAAGCCTTTACAACCCTGTCCTTTTCAAATTTCAAAAAAATCTCCATAGTATCGTCACAGGGGCCGGTAACGCGGGCATACCCATCAGGGTTATCCATTGCGCCCATATAAAGGGGATTTCGCCATCTCTCAAAAGCGGCCATTCCGTAGGCCATTTTTGTTTCCTCAAAAATCTGTTTCTGGAGGGTGCGGGTAAAATTGCGGAGATTATCGCTCATTGCTGTCACTCTCCTATTGAACGTAAAGGATCTATCTTGTCATGTACGTGCCACAATCAGGGCACTTGCTCTCTAAGCATGGTTTACCGCGCTCGTGAGGCAATTTCTGCCCGCAGTTCGGGCAGACACATTCCCCGCCAGGTCCCCTGCCCTGGCCGCCACCCCAACCTCTCCCTCTCCCGGATTGCTCCTGACCTTTCCCCTTGCCTCCGTCTCCCATTCCCTGTCCTGTTGTTGTCATCATCTGCCCCCCATATCTGATTGATGATTCATGATTTTCGATTGATGATTGAAGACATCATTTTTCATGAGCCGACCATCCATTCAATGCTAAATCCTATCAATTCCCATCTTCAAAATTCATAGACCTTTAACTAAGAACAGGCTTCTCCGTAAGGCTCAGGTTCACGATTTCGTCCACCATTTTATTGAATTTACGGGTGAAGGTTAATTCATCATTGTCGAGCACCGCTACACCACCTAAATCACCTTGCTGCACTACCTCCGGTTCGAGGGGGAGACTTCCCAAGAGTCTTAACCCTTCGGCCTTGGCCATCAGCATGCCGCCCTTTGTTTTGAACAACTCAATCATTTTTCCGCAATGTGGACAGGTAAGACCGCTCATATTTTCCACCAGGCCTAAGATCTCCATGTTGACCTGGCGGCAGAAATTGATCGATTTCCTTACATCGGCTAATGAAATCTCCTGGGGTGTTGTCACAATCAGGGCCTTGGCTCCGGGAATGGTTTGTGCGACCGTC
>JAFDJF010000767.1 GCA_019307645.1 Deltaproteobacteria bacterium | reverse complement strand
ATTCATAAGGGGGATCATTCGTTACACTCCTGATTTTAAACCATTTAAACTCAGAGATGTATTTTAAAAAATTAGACAAAAGTATGAAATAATGTTTTTAGGTGAGATTAATTTGAAGAAGCCTTATGTTTATTATCAACATAATTACTTCAAAATGAAAGACCTGTTTTTTATCTGCTAAATACCAGGTTAAAACAAATAGTAATATCTTGATGATTAAGAACTTAATCCGTGGTTATAGCGCTATCGCAATAAATCCTGCCCCTAAAAAAACGGCTGTAGTTGACAAAATCTGAAGTTAAATGGGGTAGCAATGAAACATGGTACCAACAATAAATAGTTAATTCAAAATGTTATCCACTACCTGAAAGAAAATTACTTGACACTTTTGGTTTTATACTGTTAAACAGGTTTCTGTGGGGGTGATATGGGGGAAACCAACTTTTTGAACCAAAACTTTGTGCTAAGTGAAAATTAGGGAGGAAAAGAGTGGGGGATAAATACCCCCACAAAAGGAAAAAGCTATGCCCAAGTCAAAAAGAATTAAAACGCCTTATTCCGGAGTCTTCTATATTCATGGGACATCTAAAAAGACTAACGGACAGGAACGAATTTACTACATTAGATACAGGAAAAATGGAAAACTAATTGAAGAAAAAATCGGACGGCAGTTTCAAGATGCAATGAATCCTAAAAAGGCATTTATGATCCGTGCTGAAACTATTGAAGGCAAGAGATCTTCCTTTAAAGAGATTAGGAAACAAATTAAAGCAGAAAAGGATTTGAAGTTTAAGTCTGAGAACATAAAAAGCTATACCTTTAACAACGAACTGCTGGCCGAAACCTGGCTTCTCTTTTTACAATCGACGACTGAAGGTTTTTCCCTTTATGATTCTGAGCTCAATTTAATTACAATCAATGAAGCTGGCGTTGCAATGATTCCGTCCTGTGACAGAAAAGAGGAGATAAGCGGCAAGAACCTTTTAGCTTTTTCACCAGAATCAAAAGAATCCGGCGTGTATGAAAAATTACAGGAGGTAATAAAGACCGGGGAGCCCTTTTCAGTTGACGAAATGGTTCCTTCTCCTGAACATGGCTACGGAGGAAATGTTCAGATCAATATCAAGGCCTTTAAAGTAGGCAATGGTCTCGGCATGATTGTCACGGACATAACAGACAGAAAGCTGCTGGAAACAAAGCTCAGGGAAAGGGAAAAAGAACTAGAGACCAAAAACATCAATCTTGAGGACGCAAATGTGGCGCTCAAATTTCTGTTAAAAAAAAGAGAGACAGATAAAAAGGAGCTTGAAGATAATGTCATATCTAACATAAAGGAACTGGTCGAGCCCTACTTGGAAAGATTAAAAGCGAGCAGGTTAGATGTGGATCAAAACAATCATTTATTGCATCTCTTGGAAGCAAATCTGAAAGACATCGTAGCTCCATTTTCACAAACTCTCTCGTCCGGGAAGTTCAACCTGACTCCTATGGAGATCAAGGTGGCAAATCTTGTAAAACACGGAAAAACCACACAAGAAATCGCCGATTTACTGAACATATCCTATAAGACGGTTTGCTTTCACAGGTCTAATCTAAGGCAAAAATTTGGAATAAAAAATCGGAAATCAAATCTAAGGTCTTGCCTGCTTAATCTTTCATAGTCATGGCCCGTTATGAAGAAGGACAAAATTGCATCGATTTACAATGCGGGCCGAGAGGCTATAAGGAATGGAGAATCGCTCACCGATAATTTAGAGATCAGAGGTCTGCCAAGGCTGAGCAATATAAAAACCCCCGCAGCCAAGCTGCGGGGTATAATCATGAGTCTTTTACGCCGGCTTTCTAGAATCTGTACATTACTTTAAAAGAAAGCTCGCTTGTGCCAATCATCCCGGCAAAAGGACTGATGGCATTCTCGTTTCCCCAGAACGACATCTGGGTCAGCTTGAACTGCCAGTGATTACTCGGGGTATATTTGATGTTCGCAGTAGTCATCCATGTGCCTTCCGGGTCGTGATTACTCGGGGTATATTTGATGTTCGCAGTAGTCATCCATGTGCCTTCCGGGTCATACATGGCAAAAATTGAGGGTGAAATCTCGCCATGATGATAATCGGTCAGCAGCATTATGGTAACTCTGTAGGAGTCATGCAGGTCCTGTGCATACGCACGGGTACCTGTTTGTACAGACTTCTCACCGTCACACAGGCCGGAAACGTGCCGCCAGTAACCCTGGAGGTTACAGGTCAGGGCAGATGTGGTACCGATAAACTTTGGATGGAGATCCTTATCTACGGCCAGCAGACCCTGATAGACGACACGGCCGCCGAGGCTAGTAGCGTCAGAGGCGTTAAGATAAACAAGCGTCGTTAAGATAAACAAGCGTCGATTCATCTGTGCGTGAACCTTCACCTCTAAACACAAAATTTCCCCGTTCAACAAAATAATTAAAAGAAAGTCCCAGGGTCCTTTGTCTGGGATGTGTGAAAACCACATGCGGGCCAAGGGGCTTAGGAGTACCGGGGATAAATAGATATGGGAAATAACGCGCCGGAAACCCAACATTGACGTCAGTAAAATCAACTGCCGGTTCGTCCTGGTGGCCGACAAAATAATGGAGTGATGTTTGCAGGCCTTCTAACCCAAATGATAATGACAAACCATATTCCATATTATCAAATTTTCTGGCTGCAACATCTTCTTCATAGGTCAACTTAAACGCTCCCACATTAGTCCCTATGGGCTGACCAGCGGCCTGATTTAACCCCATTACCAACTGATCCGTAACGGTCATAAAAGGGTCAAACACAAAGCCATAAGGGGCTGAGCTGGTGAAGTCCCCATTCTCGTCGGTCAAACAGCTAAATTGATCCGGTCTGATATCCGGAATCGCGAGCAATTCAAGCCCTATGAAATCAAAAATACCAACCCCTGTAGTGGTATAATTAAGACGCGCCATCCACAGCGGCGTTGCCTGATCTTCAATATCTGAAAAGAACATCTGGAAGCTGTTATCATCCGGACACACAACATTCATAAGATTAAACCCGTCAGCCTCACCCCACTGTATGATCTGCCTTCCAAGACGCAGGTTAACCGTTGTATTACCCTCTTCAGCAACAAGGTCAACAAACGCCTCTCGCATATCGTTTTCCCACTCAATATCGTCTTTCCCGTACTCAAAATCATCAGGACTCTTATCCTTAAGCATGTCATACCGGTCCGTCAGCGCAAAAATGGCATCGTATGCGCCTCTGTAGCTTAAGAAAACTTTTTCTAATCTGTAAGTAGGCATTCCCTTATATTCGGGCGTTAGGGTTAGATCAAACTTGAGTGTGTTTCTCCACTGGATACCCTTATTACTATCCAGAAAACCATACTGAAAGCCATCTGTATCCCTCAGTACGAAGTTCGACTCCAACCGGCCTTTGAAATCAACTCGATAACATTGTCCATCGGTTGGAAAATACAACAAGCCTAAGGCTACCCATAAAACTGCCAC
>JAFDJF010000168.1 GCA_019307645.1 Deltaproteobacteria bacterium | reverse complement strand
CCCAGGGGTTACAAGAGACCGGCTCCAGGCCTTAATAAGTTTTGAAGGTATGCTCATCACCCTGGTGGACACGGGTGGTTTTGATGACCGGGGCTACGATCCCCTGTTAAACAAGGTAAGGGAACAGGTGAAAATAGCGATTGATGAGGCCGACAGGGTAATTTTCATGGTTGATGGCCGGCAGGGAATAATGCCTGGAGACGGAGAGATTGCCGATATCCTGCGTCGAAACCAAAAGGAGACCTTCCTGGCGGTCAATAAGGCTGACGGCCCGGAACATGACCATATGATCTCAGATTTTTACGGACTGGGAATGGAAGCAGTCTACCCCATCTCCGCAGCCCATGGATATGGTATTAAATCATTGCTGCAGGCGGTGGTAAAGGGTATTCCGGAATCAAAACCTGAAAAAGAAAATCCTGATCAAATTCGGATCGCTGTTCTCGGAAAGCCCAATGCCGGAAAGTCTTCTCTGATTAATCGTATCCTTGGTCTGGAACGACTGGTGGTAAGTGACCTGCCGGGGACAACACGGGATGCTGTAGACACCCCTTTTTCTTATCAAGGAAAAGAGTATCTGTTGATAGATACAGCAGGCATACGAAGAAAGGGAAGAGTCAAAGAAAAGATAGAGAAATTCTCAATGATCAAGGCCCTCAAGAGCCTCAAACGCTGTCACATTGCCGCCGTCCTTCTGGACGCTCATGACGGGGTATCGGAACAGGATGCCAGGATTTGCGGATATGCCTTTGAACAGGGCAGAGGGGTAATCCTGGTTGTTAACAAGTGGGATTTGATTAAAGGCAATACCCTGAAGAAGAACCTCCTGGATGACCAAATAGACAGGCAACTGCAATTTATTTCCTTTGCCCAACGGATTAATCTTTCAGCCCTTACAGGTGAGCGGGTCATGAAGCTGTTTGGGAAGGTTGATCTCCTCTATGAGCAGTTTTCTCGGAGGATCAGCACAGGGGCGGTAAACAGGGCAATAAAAGAAATGATTGAAAAACATCCACCTTCAAGAATTGGCCGGGGCCGGATAAAATTTTTTTACGCCACACAGCCGCGCACCAAGCCGCCCACGTTCGTGATATTCGTGAACAGACCGGACAGGATCCATTTTTCCTATGAACGTTTCTTGATAAATCAAATCCGAGCACATTTTCGGCTTGAATTTACACCGATCAAGGTGATTTTCAGAAAAAGATAGAGGTAAAGTGATCGGTTCAGGGTTCAAGGTTCAACGGTTATAATCACTTGACATCCCAGACTTTATTCCATAATTTTTCGCTTTACTTCTTTCACCCGTTGGGTGAAACATACTTGTGGGCTCTATTGAGGCATTATCCTCTTGGTATGAACCAGTTAGCGCTTTTCAACCCTGGCCCAGACCTGGCTGAATTGAGATATTGCAGATTGCGTTCAGAGATAATGCCCGGTAAACCATGCCTCAAATGTGGGTCCGGTCGCGCCAGGGCAGGCCTGGAACCGTGAACGCTGAACTCTTGAGCCCATTATGTCTTGAGACCCTTTCCCCGCCAGGGCCGTTTGTCCGGACCCAGGACCTCAGTGGTCTTTTCAGCAATTGCTTCATAAATCCAGTCAAAAGGAAGGTCTGCAAAGTCTGGGAACTTTTCAACGTATTCAATATATGGTCCGCCTTTGAGATCTTTTTTAGGCAGGGTCGCATCTGTTTCCCCGTCAAATTCCACTGCGGGTAGTCCATTTTTTTCGCACGAGGTCTTGTCAAATGTCGCTGCAGCAGTGACCCACCTTCCATTTAGAAAGAATTGATTGTAACCGTGCCTGTAAAACAGATTGTTTCCAAGTTTCTTAAAGATATGGGAAGGTACCTTGTGGTTCCTGATCATGGCAAAAACCAACCTGCTTGGGATGCCTGCCGCCCTTGCAAGGGCTGTTAGAAGGACTGCTTTCTGGACGCAGTAACCCTCTTTCCACTCAAGAACCCTGGACGCCTTGAAATCCTCTATGAATAAAGAGATCATGTAGAGATTATAGGGAATGGCATCCCTTACAAAATAAAAGAGTTTTACTGCCTTTTTGCCATTACTCGAACAGCCTTTTGTCAGATCCCTTGCCGTCTCAATGATTTTTTCATGGTCCGAATCTATTGTAAATGTCGGCCGCAGATAGTTTTCCAAGTTTTTATTTTCTTTTTCCATTTTGTAAAATTTCCGTTCTGGTCGAAACAATCTTATGATGATTCAACTTGACTCCGCAGGTGCAAATTTTGAGGATGGGAGGATATGTTGCGAGGGTATTTGGTTGTTTAAATCTAGGTGGTAATTTTTTCGGGCATTCCTCGATTTTGGGAAAAATTGCTATTCTGGGACAGCCGCCTAGAAACTGACGTTTCCGGGAGTTCTCGGGAAGGGGATGACGTCCCGGATATTGGTCAGCCCTGTAACAAATTGGATCAGGCGCTCAAAACCCAGCCCAAAACCGGCATGGGGGACCGAGCCGAATTTTCTCAACTCAAGGTACCACCAGTAGTCATCCGGATCGAGATCCGCCTCCCTGATTCTTTCAACAAGGGTGTCATAGTCGTCTTCGCGCTGGCTGCCCCCGATGATCTCTCCGATCCTGGGCACCAGCACGTCCATGGCACGCACGGTTTTCCCATCTTCATTCAGCTTCATGTAAAAGGCCTTGATTTCTTTGGGATAGTCCACCAGAACAACCGGCTTTTTAAATACTTTTTCGCAAAGATACCTTTCATGTTCAGACTGTAGATCGATGCCCCAGCTCACAGGGAATTGGAACTTTTCCTTGGCCTTTGAGAGGATTTCTATGCCTTCAGTGTAGGGCAGGTATTCAAACCCCAGTGAAACCAGGCGCTCAAGGGTTTTTATTACCGAAGAATCTATGAAGCGGTTAAAAAATTCCATGTCCTCTGCGCAGTTTTCCAGCACATAAGAAAATATGTATTTCAGAAATTCCGAAGCAACCGTTACATCCCCTTCCAGATCACAGAAGGCCATTTCCGGTTCGACCATCCAGAATTCCGCCAGGTGACGAGACGTATTGGAGTTTTCCGCCCTGAATGTGGGGCCGAAGGTGTACACGTCCCCCATGGCAAGGGCGTATATTTCAGCTTCAAGCTGGCCGCTGACGGTCAGATTGGCCGGATTTCCGAAAAAGTCCTGGGAAAAATCGGTTTGGCCGTTCTTTTTCGGAATATTGTCGAGGTCCAGTGTGGTGACCATGAACATCTCTCCGGCCCCCTCGCAGTCGCTTCCGGTAATGATCGGGGTATGGAGATAAATGAACCCTCTTTCCTGAAAAAATGTATGTATGGCGCGGCTCATGGCATTCCTGACCCTTGCCACAGCGCCAAAGGTATTTGTCCTGGGTCTCAAATGGGCAATTGTCCGCAGGAATTCAAATGAATGGCGTTTTTTTTGAAGGGGGTAAACCGCGGGGTCCGCCCATCCAAAGACCTCTATCTCTTCAGCCTGAAGTTCAACCTTCTGCCCCTTAGCCGGAGATTCCGCAAGGGTCCCCACGGCCTTGATGGCGCTGCCTGTGTGCAACATCAGAATTTCGTCTTTATAATTGGACAGTTTTTCGTCTGCAATAATCTGGAGCCCGCTCAGACAGGAGCCGTCATTGACCTCAATAAATGAGAAGCCGCCCTTGGAGTCTCTTTTTGTACGGACCCAGCCCATCACGGTAAGCTGGGTGCCGGGCTTTTCCTTAGAAAAGATTTCTGCGATCCTGGTCCTTTTCAAAGCGGTTAACCTCTTTATGGATTCGTTTGTGTTCAAAAGGGCGAGGTTCATTCCTGAATCCCGCCATTCCGGAATTGGCTGTTATCCGGCCTTTCTTTCAAATTCGGCCATAAACTCGGTCAGGGCTTTTACCGCCTCAATTCCGGTGGCATTGTATATGGAGGCCCGGCATCCGCCCACCGAACGGTGACCTTTGAGTCCTCCCAGACCATGACTTAGGGCCTCCTCCACAAATCTTTTTTCCAAGTCTTCTGAGGGAAGCCTGAAGGTCACATTCATCAGAGACCGACTGCCCTTGGCTGTGGTGCCTTGATAGAAACCGGACTGATCAATGAAGTCGTATAAGACGGCGCCCTTTTCCTGATTGATCTGTTCCATGTTATTAAGCCCGCCAATGGTTTCTTCGAGCCATTTTATTACAAGATCAATGACATAGATAGTAAAACACGACGGGGTATTGAACATGGAGTTTTTTTTTGTTTTCTTTGTATACTTCATCATGGTGGGCAGGTTGTCCGGCGTCCTTTCAAGCATGTCTTTCCGTACAAGTACCATGCATGTACCTGCGGGTCCTATGTTTTTCTGTGCCCCGGCATAAATCAGCCCAAAAGGTTTGACGTCAAAGTGCCGACTCATGAAGTCGGAAGACATATCGCAGACAAGAGGCACATTTCCGGACGCAGGAAAGTCAGGCCACTGAGTGCCCTTGATCGTGTTGTTGGACGTAAAGTGGACAAAGGCCGCATCTTCGTTTACAGAGAAATCCTTCGGGATGCAGGAAAAATTTTTATCCTCGGAAGAGGCAATCACGCGGACATCCTTCCCCTGTTTCTCCGCCTCGTTGATGGCCTTGGTGGACCATGTTCCCGTATTGATGTAATCTACGGGTCTTCCTTCCAGACTCAGATTCATGGGGATCATGCAGAACTGCATGCTTGCGCCACCCTGGATAAAAAGGACATGGAAGTCCTCTCCGAGATTAAGTATCCTTTTGGTTCTTTCAATAGCATCATTTATAACTTCATCAAACCATTTGGACCGATGGCTCACTTCCAGGATAGACATCCCGGAGCCTTTGAAATCCAGGAGTTCTCCCTGTATTTCTTCCAGGACAGGCAAAGGCAGTGCAGCAGGGCCGGCATTAAAATTGTAGATTCTACTTTCCATAACCAAAACTCCTATTAAATGAATCCGTAACTACTCAGGTTGTTAGGTTTCCCGCCGCTGCCGGGATTCACGGTTGCACCACAAACCCCTGGCCCAGACCTGGCTGAATTGAGACATTGCAGATTGCGTTCAGTCGCGCGCTCCGAGGCCGCTTACAGGCCGGAGGGCAGGCAAGGGCCGTGGGTGTCTCCTTTTAGAAAGCCGCATCACAGTTGACAACCGCCATTATGTCTCCAAAACCTGAATATTAAGCAGCATAAAGGCAGAAAAGGTCATAAATTGCGCGGGATACGTGCTTTTCCGGCTCCCTAAGGCCGAATTGCGTACCCATCTGCCGTTCTTTTGGAATGACTCTCAAATATGCGGCTTCTAAAAGGAGACACCCACGGCCCTTGCCTGTCCGCCTATCTCTGGCGGGCTGCTGGTGAGGCAAAGCGCCAACCGGCCATAAGTTATTTGTGAGCGCGCCCTTAAAGCGGTAAATCTTTTAGCATTTTTTTGACGACTTCAAGGGTCCCAATGTCTTTTTCGAATGGTGGAACCCCGTCCAGATCAGCCTCAATAATATCTGTTTTGTAGGGAATAAAGCCCAGGAATTGGAAATCGGGCATTTGCTCCTGGAGAAAAGCCTTGTCTTTGTCCGATCGGGTCTTGTTACCCACAAAAAGCAGTTTTTTTACGCCAATATCACCTGCCAGCTTGCGGATCTGATGGGCTGTTTCGATACTTCGCCTTCCCGGTTCCACCACGACTATTAACAGATCCACGGACATTGCCGTTGCGCGGCCCAGGTGCTCCAGACCAGCCTCCATATCCAGGATCACGGCTTCGTCACGTGCCAGGACGATATGACTTATCAGCGCCTTGAGCAGTGTGCTTTCCGGGCATATGCATCCTGCGCCGCCTTTTTTGACCCCGCCCATGACCATGACCTTTACACCGTTTATCTCAACGGACAGTTTTTCCGGCAGGTCATCAACCTTGGGATTCAGCTTGAAAAACGCGCCTATGGACCCTATTTTGGCCTCGGTCCTTTCTTCAATCAGATCCTTCATCTGCGAAATTGGAACAATTTGGTCGCTGTCTCTAAACTTTTTTACCCTCAAGTGCAAGTGCCCTGATTAAAAAGGATGCGAAAGTTGTCTTGCCAACACCACCCTTTCCGCTTATGGCAATCTTCATGTCCGGTCTCCGTTTGCGTTTTTCAAGTGGAAAAAATGCTACTTAACTAAATCAGAGCGTTTTTTCAAGGACAAAATGGGGCGTTTTGAAACTGGCTTATTGATATTTTTTTAGCTGGAAAAGCTTTTTGCCCTGGGTGGCGGTAATGTGGTAGAATTTGTCCTGAGGGATGTAGATGTAGGGCACGTCCTCTGTGCGCCGGAAAAGAAAGT
>JAFDJF010000766.1 GCA_019307645.1 Deltaproteobacteria bacterium | reverse complement strand
GAGATCTTACTGGCAAGCAAGTGCCGTCTAGCCCTTATTTTTTAAAAACCTTTTATCTTTAAGCCGTTATCATTGATTTGATCGGTGTTTCAACGATTGGCATCGTAATTGCTATGTGGAGTAATTGGGCTTTTAAAACCTGGTCCACAGGGACAGGGCAGAGTCATTTAGCTCTGCCGTGGGTGATGGGGCTCATTAGTGATCTAAAATGAGCTAAAGTGCCTAAAGTGATCTAAAGTTGTGGAGTGCGCTGAAAGCGCAATCATTTGCAGAAGGGGGGCATTTTAAATGAAAGATTTTCCGGAAGGCTATCCCAGGGGTGGCTATATGGGCAAGATATTAAGGGTAGATTTGTCTCATGGGGAAATTTTGGAAGAATCAGTAGCCCCAGCGCTATTGCATCAATATATAGGCGGTACGGGGCTGGGCATACGCTTGCTTTATGATGAGGTGAAGCCGGGGATAGACCCCTATTCTCCCGAAAACCGAATCATTTTTGCTACCGGGCCCCTCACCGGAACGCTGGTTCCGGGTTCCGGGACCTATGCGGTTGTATCGAAAAACACATTAACAGGGCTGGTCGGGGCATGTCACTCCAATGGTTTTTTTGGCGCACGTTTGAAATATGCAGGGTACGATGCTGTGATTATCCAGGGGCGTTCAAACAAACCGGTTTACTTACACTTGAATGATGGCAAGGCTTCCATTGAAGATGCATCCGGCCTGGTTGGGAAGGGTGCTTTTGCCACGGATATGCTACTGCACAAGAAACACGGTGAGGACGGCTTTGAAGACAGGATAAGTGTAGCGTGTATAGGACCGGCCGGGGAGAATATGGTCCGGTTTGCCTGTATCGTGAGTGATAGGGGCCATGTTGCATCTTCAGGAGGCCTGGGGGCCATAATGGGTTCCAAGAATTTGAAGGCAATTGTGGCTCACGGCAATAAAGGTGTCTCAATAGATCATCGACAAAAAGAGTCCTTCTGGGAGACAGTGAAGCTTTGGCGGCAAGAGGCACGAAATTCGGCTATGGGCCAGACCCTGGACAAGTATGGATCCATAGGATTTTTTTCATCCTATCATTCCAAGGGCTGGGTGCCTGTTAAAAATTTAACCACAAACTTATTTCCAGGAGATGATTTGTTCGATGGCAAATACATAAGGGAAAAAGTGTACAAAGGAACACCCCGATCGTGTCATGGGTGCACATTTCACCATTGCCACATTGTTGAGGTAACTCGGGGGCCTTACAAAGGGACGGTTGGAGAGGAGCTTGAATATGAGTGTCTTGCAGGGTTCGGACCCAATTTGGGAATCAGTGACCCTGGTGCGGTGACCATGCTCAGCAGCTTGAATGACGACCTGGGTATGGATGCAAAAGAGATTTCTTTTCTTCTCAGCATGATAATGGAGGGACATGAGAAGGGGTTGATTCAAAAGAGAGACCTGGATGGCATAGATCTGCGGTGGGGCAATGTGGAAGCTTCAGCGGAAATTCTAAAGAGGATAAGTCGTAGGGATGGTTTCGGTGATACGCTGGCAGAGGGTGTCATGCGGGTGGCAGAAAAGCTGGGAGGAGCGTTCCCCGATATGGCCGTATACATCAAGAGAGGAAATGCTCCTCATATCCACGACCCTCGTTCGCGTTGGGGGACGCTATTTAACCAGGCCGTATCCAATATGGGCAGTCAGGAGGGCCTGGACATGACAGCAAGAGGTTCGGCTGACCTGGGAATCGATGGACCCGTATCGGAACCGGATGAAAATCTGGGAGAGGTCAACGCAATAACCACAGCGTTGCGGCAGTTGGGGGACTGTCTAATTTTTTGCTACTACCAAAGCTGCTCCTTGAAGACAATGGTCGGGACTCTGAATTGTCTTACAGGCGCTGATTATGAGGTGGAAGATGCCCTTAAGGTTGGCAGACGGGTTGTTAATTTACTGCGGATGTTTAACAGGCGGGAGGGGATGACCAAAGACCAAGATAGTTTTTCTCCACGACTGGGGCAACCGCCGGTGGATGGCCCCGCAAAGGGTAAGACTCTGGCCCCTACCTTTGAGAAAGCGCGTGA
>JAFDJF010000167.1 GCA_019307645.1 Deltaproteobacteria bacterium | reverse complement strand
TCAAAGGTCAAGGCAAATGCTTTCTGAATCCTTAACATCCTTAATGATTTCAAAAGATTATCAATCAAGAGATTATTGACATCATTACGATTCTGAACAATAAATGAACCACGGGATTCTTCAAAACTGACTGGAAATTAGCGGTTCGGAATTGATCGAATTTTTTCGCTCTACAATGACATGTAAACACTTTTGAACGTTACCAATATTTTGTAGGTCTTCAGATGAGTCGCAGTATAATTGCATAAAATACTTGAGGAAATCCAGCAAATTCTGAAAATCTTGTCAAATACGTGTTCATTTTTCGTCTTTTTCTCTTTACCAAAAGTTGTGATATCCTCCTGAGATCTTCAATCTCCCCGATCTTGTGATCATACAAAGTTAGATATAAGTTTATTTTGCTGTGGACTGGTAGTTAATTTTTCTCAGCATGACAAAGCACGGCTATGCAGATAACCTCCCCTTATCTTATCTATGCTTAAAGTGCACATCCAAAACAATTAGTCAAATTGTGCCAAAAATTATGCCTAGTTTAAGTGAAGACCAGAGACATCCAGTGATGTTCAGTGACATTTGGACCAAAACCTGGGCGCTCACAAAGGCTGACCAAAAAGGGGTGGCCGAGAAAAGCGTTTTGTTTTATCATCTTAGATCATTCAATATCACTATTTGTCACTGGTTGTTATTGCCTTTTTCGGGGGTTCAAGTATCTCCAGATTTCATCGTGAAATCTGGAGATCTGAGCAGGTCCCCGGATTCTTCTCCATTGACACGTGAAGAAAATTTTCCAATACTTCTCAAAAACTCAAGCTGTCAGGTCAAGATTCAATTTAATAGAAGGGACTATGTTATTTTTTCTCATTGCAATTAGCATCTTAGTTTTAATTTACACCTATATTGGATTACGCCTCATCCTCCCCATGAGGATACGACGATTCTGGAAAGCGATCTCGTGGGCAATCCTGATTGTGTTTCTACCCATGGCACCGGTCTATATAGTTTTACGGCATCTTGGGATTTTCACTTTCGTGTGTGATGTGCTGCCATGGACAGCCTATTTAAGCCTTGGGTTTTTTTCTTTTCTATTCACTTTCCTCGTTATCCGAGACGTTGCCTTCAAGTTGATGGGTATCGCTAAAAAAGCGTTCTCACTTGTCCGCATTAACAACCGGACTGAAGCAGGCTTTGACAATCCACCGGTACCGGAACGACGCATCTTCCTGATGCATGCGACGAATCTGGGTATCCTGGGCATCTCCGGAGTGCTTACAGGTTATGGCTTCTGCAATACCCGGTATATCCAAAACGTGGTCAGCATTTCGGTACCTGTCCGTGATCTGCCCGATGATCTGGAAGGATTTCGTATCGTCCAAATCACCGATATCCACATCAGTCCCACTCTCAAGAGAAACTATGTGCAGAATATTGTCGAACAGGTAAATCGTCTAAACCCCGATATCGTCGCATTTACCGGTGATCTTGCAGACGGTCCTGTGACAAGCCTTCGCAATGATGCGGCTCCGTTAAGGGATCTATCCGCTGTTTATGGGTCCTATTTTGTCACAGGTAACCACGAGTATTATATGGGAGTAGAAGCATGGGTGGAGGAAATAGACAGGCTCGGGCTCACAGTATTATTGAATGAACATCAAATTATACGCCACGGAGGAGCCGGTATTCTTGTGGCAGGCATTACAGACTACAACGCCGGTCTCTTTGTCAAGGACCATGTTTCTGATCCAAACAAGGCTATAGCTGGCGCACCGGAATCCATTGTTAAGATACTTCTGGCCCATCAGCCCCGCAGCATATTTGCGTCAGCCAAAATCGGGTTCGATCTTCAGATTTCCGGCCACACACACGGGGGGCAGTTCTATCCCTGGCAGTTCCTCGTGGGCCTGCAGCAGCCCTATCTTGCAGGCCTCTATCGGCATGACAGGACCTGGGTCTATGTGAGCCGGGGAACAGGGTATTGGGGTCCGCCCATCCGCCTCGGTGCACCGTCTGAAATAACCGTGATCACGTTGACGAAGCAAAAACAAACGACAAGCGCTGCATAGGGCTCGCGTAAAGTGTGAAGAGTTATTTTTTCGCGAACCCATAGACAAATTTCTGATTTTAAATTCCTTGTAACTACCCAGGTTCAAGGGTCACGGTTAAACCCGATTTTATCGGGTTTTTCTTCATGTTTCCAGAGCGGCATAGCGTGTTTCCTGGGCTTTGTGTGCAAAACCATTCAGCATATCAAAAAACCGGATGAACAGGGTGTTTGCCTAAAGAATAGAGTCCTTCCTTCATCGCTTTTAACCTTGAACCCTGAACCGGGAACCTTTCACCTGAGTTACAATCCCTTAAAATAGCTTTCGTTCGGGCACTAAGTTAACGGCAGTGACTAATCGCTGTTACTGACGCTGTGAAATTATGGTTTTTCAATAAATTTTATGTTTTTACCATAAAAAAACGGCCAATTCTCTTCCATAAAGTTTTCCGATGTCTCTTATAACCACTTAATATTATTCATAAAAAATAATTTTCCATGTTTTGGCATGCTTTTGGCAATCAGTGTGAAAGCAAACAGACAAACGAATGTGAAAATGTGCAACATAAACATGGAGTCAATTATGAAAACATATGAAACGAAAGAAAAGGGACGATCAGGATTTACTCTTTTGGAATTGATGCTTGTACTCATAATATTTGCCATTATATCCGGCCTGGGGATCCCGGCGTTTAAAAACTGGACAGACAACTATCGGATAAATACTGCCACCCGCGATATGTGTTCGAAATTCCAAACTGCAAAGCTGGCAGCCACCAAAAACAATACGCCCTGTACCATTACTTTCAACCAAACCATAGGGGGACAACAATATGATTATGTAGTTTTTTTGGACAGAGACGGTGACCTGGATTATGACAGCACTGCAGGTTCAGACGGTGTTGACAATGACGGTGATGGTATTACGGATGAAGCCGATGAAGAAGAGCGTATTATCACCCGAACCCGGTTTGCGAGTTATAAATATGTCAGTTTCGATATCTCTCAAGGTGGTGGAGATGGCATCTCAGATACTTTTGCAACCAATGCCTCCGGTCTTCCTGCGCTTTCTTTTCTTCCCAATGGTCTTCCAGTTGATGCTGTGGGAACCTTGGTTTCCGGATCGATTTTTATGGTAAATATCCCCCAGGGGGGTGATCCGGCAAGTATTACGAAAAGGCTAAATTTGTCTGTGTCAGCTGCAGGCGGGATAGAAATCGGGTAAGGGCCGTGGCAAAAATAAAAAATTCTCTGCTTTGGCACATTTTTTGCATTTCAACAAAGGAACGCCGGAAACATAATAACGGAGAATATGGCGACCATGAAAAAGCTGGATATAAAAAGCCTGGGTAACCATGGATTTACATTGGTTGAGATGTTCATTGCAATGGCTGTTGGCTGTTTTGTCCTGGCCGGCGTGTACACCATTCAAAAATCACAGCAGGAGTCATGTGTTGTCCAGGAGCAGGTTGCTGTCGTGCAGCAAAACATCAGGGCTTCAAAATATATGATGGTGAGAGACCTCAGGATGGCGGGCTTCGATCCAACAGGAAATGCCGATGCGGCAATTACATCGGCTGATTCTAACACCATCAGTTTTACAGCGGACACAAGAGGCGCGGCCTTTGGCAGTAATCCTGATGGAGATACCAATGACCCTAATGAGAACATTACATATTCACTATTTGATTGTGATGGAGACGGAGATCTTGACCTCAGAAGGCAGGATCCGACCGTGGTGCCGGCGAATGCGGCAGTGCCGATAGAGCAGATGATAGCCAAAAATATCGAGGCCCTTGACCTTATTTACTTTAATGGGAACCTTTCCAATCAGATTGATGATGATAGTGACGGGACCGTTGACGAAGATGACGAAGCCGTCATGGCGACCCCTGTTGCCGGGACAAATCTGGATGACATAAGATCCGTTCAACTAACACTTGTAGCGAGACTGGAAAGGGGGGACGATGGATACATAAACAACACCGTTTACTCAAACCAGCAAGGGGTGGTTATTTTCAGCGTTGCAGCTGATGGGGTTGATAACAACAGTAACGGCGTTGTTGATGAGGCAGGTGAAATGGACAACTTTCGTCGCAGGGTTTTGACAACGAACGTCTGCTGCAGAAATTTGGGGTCTTAGGGCTCGCGCAAAAATAACTTCACATTTTGGCATCTCATCTTCTGATCATTTTTGGCAGATTTTTAAGAGCAAAAACCTTGAAATAGCCCACTATTACTGCGCCTTTTACTCTTAAATATCTACCAAACCTAACCTAAATCTGAGCGCCAAGAATGTGAATTTATTTTTACGCGAACCCTTAGGAGAAAAAAATGCAGAATATCGTGCTTAAGGCAGGGAATGCAAAAAAGGAAGCCGGTTTTACCCTGGTAGAGTTAATCGTGGCGGTTTTCGTTTTAAGTGTAGGCCTCTTAGCCGTAGGCTCTATGCAAATCGGTTCCGTTAAGGGCAATTCCACTGCAAATGGTATAACACAAGGTATAACATGGGCAGAAAACCAGGTTGAGAGACTCATTGAACGGGCCTATGATGATCCCCTTCTGGCAGACACTGACGGAGATGGGACCAATCAGGATGCTGACAGCGACGGACAGGACGATAATGGCGGAAATTTTGGTTTAGATGATGTCACAGTAGCTACTGCTGACAACTCCCTGACTCAGGGAGATTATACGGTATTGTGGAACGTCGCGGAAAATGTCGTAGTCAACAATACTAAGACAGTAAACATTATTGTGATATGGATGGATTTTGGAACCCAAAAGAGAGTTACCATTCAACGGGTTATACCAAGAATTATATAGGGCAATGGAGAACACCATGCGTTCATTAAAAAACCTGATCCCGAACGAAGAGGGAAACGTGTTGTTTATTGTTTTTCTTGTTTTGATTATGCTAACGATGCTGGGAATATTCGCCATAAACACAAGCAAGGTTGAGATAGACATCGCCGCAATCGATAGATTCCATAAAGTTGCCTTCCACAATGCGGATAGCGGCATTTACACAACGCCAAAACTCATTTCCGAATCTCTTTCATCAGGAGTCCAGGTTTCTGCACCCGGTATCGCATACTACAATAATGTGAGCGCACAGTATGACCCTCAGGCCAATGCCGGTGACGGCACGTTTTTTAATGAGGTCATGGGTTTCACTGCAAATGATGCGGACAATGAAATCAGGATGAACCTTGCGGACCACAATGTGGAGATTGATGTACAACGGGGGCAGCAGCAAAACATAGCCGGAAGCGGTATCGAATTCAGCGCCGGTATTGAAGGGCATGGCACCGGATCTATGGGAGGGGTGATTATCCCTTACGGGCTGACTTCCAATGGAGAGGGTCCGGGATCCAGCGTTTCTGTCTTAAGTGCTAATTACAGAAAGGTCGTTGGAACCGCAGGTGGGCTCTAATAAACCGTGACTGGTTTGTTGACACGGATGACGAAAGGAGATCAAGATGGGTTCTTCCAGGCAACAGAAAATTCTGAGATTTCTTGTGGTGTCATTTCCGGTATTCTTTGCCCTTGTGTGGGGTGTGCCGGTTTTGTGGGCAGATGGTGAGGAGCCGTTTGCAGGCATAATTGAGAAGATTGAAGCCGTTGGCCCATCTGCGATTCCGCCGGAAAAAGCCGGGAAACGTTATACGCATACGATTGCGGTCAGGGTGACGGATCAGGCGCTTTCATTGCGGGTCACTAACGGCATGGAAATCTTTCTTTTCATATCAAATAAAACCCGGATCGTAAAATTGAAGAGAAACTGCCTGAGGTCGGTTCCTTTAGCAAGGCTGAAAGTCGGTTCTCTGGTACGAATAAAACCGCGCACGCTTCCGGGCAGAGTCCTGGAAGCAGACATGATAAGAATTATGAAGGAGGCAAAACAATGAAGAAGAAACCTTCAGTAAAGGCCATCCTTTTTTCTGCGCTCTTTTTTCTTATGATCACAACTTTTGATGCTATGGCTGTTGAACCCAGCATGAACACATACACGGCGTATCCGCCGTTTATGTCGGCAGCGGTTAAGGCGAATGTTATGGTGATCCTTGATACTTCAACATCAATGTTGAGGTTTGCATATAACAGCGGCTATGATCCAACCACAGTTTATGACGGCTATT
>JAFDJF010000765.1 GCA_019307645.1 Deltaproteobacteria bacterium | reverse complement strand
GATTTAGCGGTGATAGGCATGCAATGTACAGGTAGATATTGTGATAATATCTCCCTAATAATGAGGTCCGCTATTGTTGGAACAGGAGGGGAATGGACTGAACCCTTTTCTGACGATGCTCAGGGCGTTTGTGATGGCGGGTATGTAGCAGGAGTCGAATGTTCTGGTAGATACTGTGACAATCTCCGCTTGTACTGCAAAGAACCCGAGTTACTTGATTCCGATAATGATGGCTTGCCTGATTACTATGAAAATGACCATGGGTTTGATCGTTTAAACCCAGAGGATGCAGTTTGGGATGCAGACAATGACGGTTTTTCTAATCTACGAGAATACATATCCGGCACGAATCCACAAGATGCTGGAATACCTTTCCCACCATTTGATTATGATTTAGATTGTGATGTTGATGTTGATGGTAAAGACCTCAATCAGTTTATTGTTAAAGGTCTTTTTGACGAACAATCATTACTTTTTTTCTCAGAAGATTTTGGCCGAAATTAGCAACGAAAAGGGGACAGATTTATTTACTCTCCGTTTAAATCCGACGACTAAAACCTTCTGACACCGTCACCTGAAGGATTATAAGAGAAGAACTCTCGCGATTGCAAAAGGGCAATACAAGCCCAAGAAGGGTGAACCCTAAGTCTGGGCCAAGGGTGTCAGAGAATCGAATCAACTGTTTGACGGTATTTGGAGAAGTTCTTCTATGGGGGTCTTAATCACTTTTGAAACGGATATCAGAAGAGAGGCGCTTTCCAGGTCTTCTTCTCCTGTTCTCTCAAGGAGTTTTTTGGAGAGCTCAAAGAGTTCCCTGTGGACGCCGTCCAGATTAAAGGTGGGGTAAGACTGCTCTTTTTTGAACCCGGCCTTCCCGCAAACCCGGGGTACCCCCTGGATCATGGTCGGGATACCATAAACCCTGCATGTAATCGGCCGAAATGGGTACAGAACGCACTCGTTATTATCGGTAAGAAGCGGGCACCGGATTCTCGCTTTGGCCATTGAATAGGCCTGCATTTGCGGATCATCTTCAAAGGTCTTGAGGGTTTTTTCCAGTTTTTCAAGCGCGTTGTCCGCCTCATCGCCCCTTATCAATACCGCCGTTCTTTCCTCTTCACCAAGCTGACCAAAATCGCGCTTAAGAAAGACTGCCTCAATCAAAAAGAGTCCGAAAACAGCATGGCAGCAGTCAGAACAATGGCGTTCGCATTTGATATTCTCAGCGAATTCACCCGCCATCCTCTGAAAGCCCTGGTCCGCTTTGGCCACCAGGTTATTGTAAGGGTCAAATAAATAAGAAAAGTCCATCTTATCGGTGAGGTTCCAGTACTTTTAAAAATTCCGGATGGGGCTCAAACCCCAGTTCAACGGCCTTGTCCAGGTGTTCGATCGCCTTTTTATAATCACCACTATTATAATAGGCTGTGGCAAGATTATTGTGTCCCAGCGCGAATTCAGGCGCCAGATCCACGGTTTTTATACCCACCTCAATTGCCTTTTGCACGTCATCATTCTGAAGATGGGCATTAATCAGATTGCTCCAGGCCTGAATAATCTCAGGGTTCAGCTCAATGGCCTTTTCCAGGGCCTTGATCGCCTCTTCCGTCTTCGACATCTGAAGACAGGCAAAACCGATGTTTGCATATCCTCGCGCATATCTTGGCTCTACCTCAACTGCGTTCAAATTGGCCTCGATCACCTTGACCAGATCCCCTTTTTTAAAATAGATGTAGCCAAGATTGGCATAGGCCTCAAACATCCGTCCACTGTCGGCAATGGCATTATGAAAGGCCTCGATAGCCTCATCCAGCCTTCCGTCCTGCATAAGGGAAACGCCGTTGTTATAATTAGTGGTGGCGCATTCCGTATCCTCGTCTCGTATTACCTTTTGTTTTGCAATTTTCGTCTATCTTATTTTTTGTCATAACAGTTTAGCAGCGTTTTGCAAATGGGCCGGAATTTTTATCAGCAAAAAAGCTTTTCATGACCTCAATGAATTCTCCCCCGCTTCGGGCAGAAGAAGGCTTCGTCTTTTCAGATACCAGCACATCTTTTCTCAAGAACGGCAAAAAATCTGACATACCGGGGATCACAATCCTGACCACGGGAAAATTGATAACAGGATGCGTATAATCCAATATAATAAAATCCGTATCCAGTCGGTGGCAAACCTTTTTTATTTCATTGATTTCATCATACAGGTCTTTGCACTTCCTGTCTTCATAGGGTTTAGTACTCCCCTTTTCCAAAAAAGAGATGTCTTTCATGGCCACACCGCACCGCATGAGCATGTAGTAGTCATCTACATCGGATTTGTGGACCACCGGTTTGTCGAATGCCGGCCTGGGCCTTTTGAGTGTGGCCCGGCCCTGTGCCCCTTCCGTAAAACATCGCGTCAGCCCTTCTTCCAGATTAAAAGACGCCCCCGGGATGAGGAGCTTATGTTCAAGGCGGTCCGGAGGCAAGTTTTTATTGATGTATAGCACACCAATAACCGGAAGCATTCCGTCAAAGGAAAAATCCTTGATCAGGACATGGATTTCTTGTTTTTCATAAAACCGTATCATTTCATGGATAAATGGATTTTCCACGGAATTTTTGTCTATTGTCGGGACCTCTTTCTCAGGTCTAATAATGCGAATTTGCGCGTATCTTTCAAAAACTTCACATGTGGCCTGGATTATGGCCTCTTCGATGGTATTTCCAGCAGCCATCCCATTGGAGCCATGGATATAGGCCATAAAATTGACCGGAACTTTGACGTTTTTTTGACGGGTAATGGAAAACCCATCCACCCAATGCCTGGCCATATTGCTGCCCTTGATGTCTTCAATATCCTCCTTTGACAAATGCGTTTCGTTAATCAACAGGTCTTCGATCCGCAATGGATTTTCAAGTTCATCCTGATGGGCATTGACATACCCCTTCATCCACTCAAAATTAAGGAATGCCATCGTCTTCTCACCGTAAAGGGCCGGCAAATTGAATCTGACCTGTTCTTCAAAGACAGGATAAAACATACCGGCACTCAATCGTTCGGTCAATTCAGCGTAAGCACTTGCTTCAGCAAGCTGCGGTGTGATACCTTTGCCCTCGCAGATCATCTTTATTGAGTCTATCCAGATCCGTCCCCAATACAGGTTTTCTGAAACTTTAAAAGGTGCATATTCCACCTGAAGACCAAGCCGATCAAATCCCTGCCTGATCCGCTGGAGTGTTTTGCCGGGTAAATCGCATTTGCCATACTTATTTCTGATATGATTTTGAAATTGCATTCCAGGTTTTCTGCCGGATCCCTTCGCGTTCGGCAATAATCTTTTCTTCCCAGCCTGCTTCCGATGCCGGGATTGAATATGAAGTCTCATTCGGGGTGTATATGAAGCAAAAAGGAATATCTGCGTCAGATAAAAATTTTAATCCTCAAAATACTTCATGTATTCCTGCGGTTAAAATTTTGATCTTCCTTGATCTTGACGAAAAATCCTAGTTTTCGTTCAGACACTAGTTAAACGGCGACCTTTAATTATCCTAATAATCCTCAGTCTGCCCTCTGCCTTTCATGCCGTACATGGTGCTGCTGCCGGTAGAAAAATAGATCAGCTTCTCCTCTTGGATCAGTGCAGTAGCCGCCTTCTTGATTGCTCTGGCTTTGGCATCAGGAATGACTTTCTGTACGGCCTTCTGGATATCATTGAAATAAAACTTTGACTTCTTGCTCTTTTCGGCAAATGCCATGATTGCTTCTTTGAGGTCTTCCATATAAGACTCCTTATTTAGTCGTTTCCGCCCGGGATAGCCCTTTTTCTTTTCCTCAGAAAAACTTGCTCCCGGTTCGGAAACTCAATCGGGCTATTAATTACTCAATGCCGCCTGCTGCCCTTGAGACCTCCCAGGCCGCCTCAGTATATTTAAACTGGGTAGACGTCCTGTAGGTGTCATACTGCAGTCGATAGTCATCGATGAGATGTTCGGTAAAGGGTATGTCACATTTCTCAAAAAATTTCTCCCATCCGATTCTCTCAGCCCAGTCACCAATCCTCTCATATTTATTGGCGTCACCAGCATAGGCATCGACAATCTTCATTACCGACTCACACACCTCCGGGAATCTCGGGTATGTGTTGGGCAGTGCCGCAACAACGACCTTGGAAAACTTGGGCGGGCTGATCCGGTTTGAGACCTTTCCCCCAGCCATAATCGTAACACAATCACCTTCTTGATCGGAAAGAGGCACGGCAAGGCACATGGTATAGCAATTCCCACAGAACATGCATCGTTCATCCTTGATCTTTACTGTTTTTTTGCCATCTTCCGTCTTGGCCGGAGAAATGGCGCCGGTGGGACAGGCAGCAATAACCAGAGGGATCTCGCACAGAGAATCCAGGACATCGTGGTCAATCAGGGGTGGCTTACGGTGATAGCCCAAAAGAGCGATATCAGAGCAATGCACGGCCCCGCACATGTTCAGGCAACAGGCCATGGAGACCCTGACCTGGGCCGGAAGCTTCATTCCCTGGAAGTGATCAAAAAGTTCATCCATCACCGCCTTGACCATGGATGATGCATCCGTGGCCGGTGTATGGCAGTGGAGGAACCCCTGGGTATGGATAATATTGGTGACCCCG
>JAFDJF010000764.1 GCA_019307645.1 Deltaproteobacteria bacterium | reverse complement strand
CTCCGAACATTTTAATTTCAGAGGAAGTTTTTATTATCAATTGAAGAATTCCTTCTTTACCGTGAGCCGTGCGCCCTAAGCCGTGCGCCTTAAGTTTTTGCCATTGACGTCAGGGTAATTTTGTGTCGAAAAAAACCCGTTGTGATTCGGGTAGGAAAAACTAAAGAAGAATACGCTGTGAATAAGGGAGTTAACCATGTTTGAAACAAAAATTACCGAAATGTTCGGGATCAAATATCCCATCATTGGCGGAAATATGATGTGGATCAGTAACGCGGATTTTGTTGCCGCCGTTTCCAATGCCGGAGGGCTAGGTATACTCAATTCGATTATGCACCCCACTAAAGAAGAGTTTGCATCTGCGATTGATCGTGTGAGGGAACTGACCGATAAGCCGTTTGCTGTAAACCTCAATTTTTTCCCCGCCCGGTTTCCTGTTCCCCAGAAACAGTATGTTGACATCATGGCGGAAAAAGGGGTCAACATTGTGGAGACCTCCGGACCCGCGTTGCAGGAAGACCTGTGCCGCAGCCTCAAAGATATGGGCATGATATGGATACATAAATGTGTGGCAGTCCGACATGCCCTCAAGGTGCAGGAAATGGGCGCTGATATTGTTACCGTGGTGGGCTATGAAAACGGCGGGGCTGTGGGAATGCTTGAAATCGGGACTCTGGTGCTTGTACCCACGGTGGTAAACGCGTTGAATATTCCCGTGATCGGCGGCGGCGGGGTGTCAGATGGCCGCGGACTGGCGGCGTTACTTACCCTGGGCGCCCAGGGGGTTATTATGGGAACTCGTCTTCTTCTGACGCAGGAATGTCCCATCCATGACAATTTGAAGCAGTCGCTCAGAAATGCCACTGAGGTGGATACCATGCTCATTATGCGGTCTTTGGGCGCTGCCCACAGGGTCTGGAGCAATAAAGCCGCCTACAAGTGCGCGGAGCTGGACAAAAGCGGTGAAGATCCTGAAGAAATCATTAATATTGCCGCCGGAGAAAACGCGCGGAGAATGTATACAACCGGAGACCTGGACTGCGGTACGGTATCATGCGGACAGGGAGTGGGGCTGGCAAAAGACATTGTGAGCGTGCAGGAGCTCTTTGACAGGATCATCCGGGAGGCGGAGGAGACGGTCACCGGTCTGGCTAAAAGCTGATATGGGCATCCGGGTGTCTGTTCGCGAAAAAGGGTGGCGCATGGAATATCAAGATATTCGTTTTGAGGTTAAGGAAGGGGTGGCAATCATTACACTGCATCGGCCTGAACACCTCAATGCGTTCAGTGGAAAAATGGGCCAGGAGTGGGGTGAGGCATACCGAATCTGTGATGGTGACGATAGTATCCGTGCTGTGGTCGTCACCGGCGCCGGAAAAGCATTTTGCGCGGGTGCGGACATGAGTGCGGGAGAAAGTACTTTTGAAAAACAGGACTCATCGACTTTCAGTGCAGCAACCGTGGTGGATCCACCGGCCTGGGAGGTCCGAAAACCGGTGATTGCAGCCATGAACGGTCACGCCATCGGAATCGGCCTGACACTGGCCCTGCAGTGCGACATGCGTTTTGTGGCAAACGAAGGCAAATACGGCGTGGTTCAGGTTCGGAGAGGCGTGATGCCCGACGGCTATTCCCACTGGACCCTTCCGAGGCTCGTGGGCATGGAACGTGCTGCGAACCTTTTGCTCACGGGTCGAAAAATCAGCGGTGCTGAAGCAGCGGAAATGGGGATCGCCAGCCGCGCGTTGCCTGCAGACGAGGTGCTTCCTGAGGCCCTTGAGATCGCCCGGGACATTGCGGTCAACACCGCTCCGCTCTCGGTAGCGGTCACAAAGCGGCTCTTGTGGGAGAGTCCGAACCTCACCCGAGCCGAGGTGGGTCGAAAGGAGACCGAGCTGCACCACCACCTGATGGGGAAACCCGATGCCCTTGAAGGTGTAATGGCCTGGATCGAACGGCGGCCGCCGCAGTGGAAATCAAGTGTGGACAATGAGTGGCCGGAATGGCCGTAATAACCGGTGGCAGGGCCATTAAATCTGCCAGCCTTTCCACGAAACAAATGAACCGATTGCAGGGGATTGAT
>JAFDJF010000763.1 GCA_019307645.1 Deltaproteobacteria bacterium | reverse complement strand
ACCTAACACTTATTTCGGCAGAAACTCATTCAACACCGGCACAACATCCCCGACAAACGCCTGCAGCCTTGCATCGGCATCTTCGACATTTTCATTTCCATAAACCGGCGTAATCACCCGCGCAAGCGCCCCATCCGTCCTTTGCCTCGTTAGTGCATCCCAGAAGGTATACAACTTCAACTGATACGCATTCGTCAAAATCCTACCCCTCTGTGGAAACCAGTAATAGGATAACTGCTTATAGTCCCCTTTCTGCATAAACGCCCGGTTGACCGGCATCAAAAGCCCGTTTTCCGTTGCAACAGGGATATCCGCCTTCCCAGCCTCATTGAATACCCACCCACTTCCGGGCAGGCAACTCGCCGGTGAGTGAATAGATTCTCCCTTCCGTTGACTCTCATAATAAGCCACATAAAAGTTTACATTCCTTCCCGGCTCGTCCCTATAATCAACAATCACATAATCACTCAAATCGAGCGCATCAACAAACTTCTGCTCCATACTCCGTCTGGTTCCGTTCCATTTTCCCACCTGTATTGGAAACGCATCAAAGGACTTATTGATGGGGATCTTTTCCCGAAACTCAACACCCTGGGATAACGCAAGCGTTGCACTCAAAAGAATCACCGCCACAACAGATTGAGGAGGAGAAAAGAAATGCTTAATTGTGAATTTTGAATTTTGAATTCCCTCTGTCTTCTGTCTTCTGACTTCTGTCTTCTGTCCTCTGCGCCAATCTGCGTAATCTGTGGATGCGGATGATTGTCTTTTTCTGTATCGGAAGCTCTGCGGTGACTTTCAACTTTGAACTTTGAACTTTGAACTGATTTCAGTACCCCCATCTCCTTTTCTTCTCTTTTACGTAAAACATAAAACCTAAAACATAAAACTTTCATTTCTAACAGAAGTATTAGAAATGAGGACATAAAAATAAACCACCCGGAAAAATCATGGAAAAAACCCTCTGCGACAGCTTGCCCCCAAAACTGATAAAGGATACCGACCGAGGCAATCCTTACACTGTTGACAACAATCGATATTGGAATAGTCGAGACAACCAGCACTACTTTTTTCCACCAGGCAGCCTTAAAAAAATATGCCAGCAGAACACCCAATACAATCAGCGGGATCAAATATCTCAGGCCGCTGCATGCGTCCACCACCTGAAGTTGGGTAAACCCCAGGTCAATGACATTTCCCTCCCGAAAGGCTGACATGCCATATAGCCGCATCATATACACACCCAGTTGAGAGGAAATCAGCTTGAGTTTTAACGATACATTAGCATAAACAAAATTCGGGGGCGGGAACATGGTCAGAATCAGGAAAAACGGGAAGGCAATTACTTTCAGCTTTTGCCGGCCCAGGTGCAGCCAACAGAGGCCGATTACAACCAGCCAGGAGGATAGATACAGAGTGTAGTATTCACCGCCCAACTCGCCAAGCCAGAACAAGGCAATTCCGAAACAGATAGGAACAAGACCGGTCCATGAGGGTATGGAAGGCAGGGCGGCAAGTTTGCGCCGCTGCTCCCAGACAAGATAGAGGATAATGAATGGGATGAGATAGCAGTAGGTGTAGTCGTCTTTGTTCCATCCTTTGATCATGTATGCATGCGATGAATAAAATAAGCCGATGCATATCACCAGATAGAATACGCTGAAGGTCAATGAAGAAAGCACGGAAAGTGTTTGTCGCATTATTCGTGATATCCCATATTCAAGAAACTCTTTATCCGCAGATTACGCAGATTTTCGCAGATTACAAATTAAAACCAGGTTGACTGTTTGATGGAACTGCCGATTTTAGGATAATTGTTCTTTTTGTGCAGAAAAAATAATCTGCGGATAACGATATTTTATTACTGCGGAAATTACCTCCTCTTCCGCCATCTCCCCGATTCTCCGTTTCTCCGCTTCCCCCTGTCTGCTCTGTGTCTTCCGCATTCCGCATTCCGCATTTCCCCCTCTGCCCTCCGTCCTCTGTCATCTGCCTTCCGATCTCTGCCCCTCGTGAACGGTTACCGATTTATTAGTCGCTTTGCCCTGTTATTTACTTACTGAAGGAACGTCCCCCCTTGACAT
>JAFDJF010000762.1 GCA_019307645.1 Deltaproteobacteria bacterium | reverse complement strand
AAGCGGCGCGCCCACGAAGGGTGCAATTCGTGCCCACGGCCGGCCGGGCGTGCCGCTCTTGGTAAAGCCCAACTCGGCGCAGCGGAATCCCGGGCAGTCCTTGACCTTGTTGAAAATCGGCGAAGGCGACAGAGTCTCGTCCGCGCGACGGATGATCGCGCCGATCTCGAGATTCCAATCCACCTCATCGTCGATGGCGAGGAACTCGCCTTCGCGCACCATCAAATCCAGGTAGTCGCGATAGCTTCTCGGAATACTCTTGTAATCAATTTTTACAGACATAATTTCCTCCTCTAATAACTGTTTTTGAATACTATTTTTTTCATTTGGGCCTTATTCACATTTTTGTTCTTCATGGTTTTCTTTTCATAGTTTTCCTCCTTTCATGGCTTTTCTCCAGCCTTACATTTACCCTGGTAATTACAGTTCCCGCATTCCCGCTACGTTCAGCGAAACCGGTGCCCGCGTAACCTGTGTCCGACGGATTACCCTTTTCACATAATCGAAAGAGACCATCCGCTTTTTATTTGATGATCACACTTGCTGGTTTGACCATCCAAACTTTTGTGACCCGATCATACTTGCTTCTAAGCCATGGGAAAACCCCCAAAAGAGCGTATAGGGGAGCGTATAAAAAGCGTATTTTTGCGATTTGTGACAACGGATGGATATTTGGTAGAGTGGTAGAAGCTCAGGAACCTTCTTAAATTATCGAACCAGCAGGAAAGACAATGGCTATCCCTTGTGCAGGGCTAGCGAGACGGGAGGATACCTAAAACAACAGCTTTTTCAACCGCCTGCCGCCGGCTGCCGGTATTGAGCTTCCCATAGATGTTGTCCAGGTGTTTTTTTACGGTTTGAGGTGAAATGAACAGCTTGGCGGCAATTTCCTTGTTGGTAAGCCTTTGTTCCAACAACTCAAGAATATCGAGCTCGCGATTGGTCAAGGATTCAACCAAAGGCTGAGAGGTAGGGAGACGGGGGGACGGACTTTTATCGTCGGTCGCATCCGGCACCGTTCTGTGTTCATCATCCCTGAAGACGGCCGGGGAGTCTTTGATAGCATCGTCGCTCATGTTATTTTTGGCAAACCAGGCCTTTGCCCGGGAATGGAGGGCGGCAATCTCCTCAGGACGCCAGTGTTGATTCAACTGGCCTTGCAACAGTTTATGAAACATATGGTGATAGCGGAACCATCGGTTTTCCAGATCCAGACTGATCAGGAACAGGTTTTCCTTTTGGAGTCTGGCGATGAACTCGTCGCCATTCATCTTGCCCTCCACGGGCTCGGCGTCCAATCCTTGCAGCGCATCGCACAAAGGGGCGCAGAAATGATCCAGAATTGACGTCGCGGCCATCAGCCTTGCCATCTCAGGAGGTTGGTGTGACAGCACCTCGGTCACCAGATAGTCCACGATCGTGGCGAAGCCTCCTTGCAGACCCGCCAACAAACCATCAAGATTGCCCGAATGCTTCAGGGATTGTGACATTAGTCGCATTCCCGCCGGCCAACCTTTGATCCTCTCCTGGATGATTGCAGTCGTTTTCTCGTCGACTGATAATCCAAGGGTATTTTTCAAAAAGACAGTTGTTTCCGCCTCTGTGAAATACAGATCGGCAGAGCCGATTTCATTCACCTGGTCCCGACCTCGAAGTGTGCTGATAAGCAGCGAGGGATCGAGCCGTGTCAGCAGCATCAGGTGCAGGTTTTGAGGCGGGTGGGCCAAAAGGGCGCCTATCAGGTCGTGCACCGTTTTTTCGCGGATCTTGTGAAAGTCGTCCAGCACCAGAATGAAAGGGGTTTCGATCTCGTCGAGGTCATTAACAAGATGCCGGCTCAGGACCGAAACAGGCGCAAGCTCCGGGGCCTGCAGCGATGACCGGGTCGTTTCGCATGCCCCGGGGAACGCGTTGCGAATTGCAGCCAGCAGATAGTTTATAAATTCACGAAGATCGTTTTCTTCCTCGTCCAGAGAAAGCCAGGCGTAGGGGCCATCCCACGCTTCCAGCCACAGACTTGCCATCGTGCTTTTACCGTAACCCGCCGCCGAGGAGACCAGCGTCAACGGCCGACGCCGCAGTTC
>JAFDJF010000761.1 GCA_019307645.1 Deltaproteobacteria bacterium | reverse complement strand
TTTGCAAGATCACGGAGCTTTGCAACATAAACGGGGTGTGTGGAAATTCGGCTGCCGAGTTGGCTGCCTGGCTGATTGAATGCCAGGAGCGGGGTATGCTTTCCACCGAGGAAACCGGGGGATTTGAGCTCACCTGGGGAGACGGGGCAGGATCGGTTAAACTAATAGAGATGATCATCGAGCGCAAAGGCTTTGGGAACGTGTTGGCGGAAGGCGTAAAAAGGGCGGCGGATACGGTGGGAAACAACACCCAAGAATATGCCATGCACGTGAAAGGGATTGAATTGGACGGGGACGAGTGGCGACAAAACAAGGCTTCGGCTTTAACTGCTGCGGTAGCTGAGCGGGGCGCTTCCGTGGTAAGGCCTTGGGGATTACCCATAGACTTGGGAGTCCTGTTTTCTGATGCCACCGGCCTTACGGAGAAACCCGATACAAACGAAGAGAAGGGGATTGCCAAGTGGTATAAACCATATAAGGAGCTCACCGTAGCGGCAAACTGTTCCGGGGTCTGCCTTTATCCGGCACTGTTTGATGCTCCGAATATACAGCAAACCATCAAAGGCTATAATGCTGTAACGGGCCGGAAAATCGATGTTGGTGAATATCTCAAAATTGGTGAACGGACTGTCTGTGTGCAGCGGGCCTTTAATGCCCGGGAGGGCTTTGACCGCAAGGATGACACGCTTCCCAAGCGGATCCTCAATGAACCCATTAAAGGCGGTCCCTTTGACGGCCGTCGGATCATGGATTTTGACGGGATGCTGGATGAATATTACGAGGAATCAGGGTTTGATAAGAAAACCGGCTGGCCAACCCGGGATAAGCTCGAGGAATTGGGGCTGGAAGATGTCGCTGATGAACTTTATGTCAAATAACGTAAGGAGGAGATGCGATGCAAGACACATATGATGTGGCTATTATTGGAGCCGGGATGGGGGGGTTGTCTTGTGGGGCATGGCTTGCACACATGGGGATGAAAGTACTGGTTGTAGAACAGAATGTGCAGGTTGGCGGTCTCTGTTCAACCTACAAGCGAAGTGGCTTCAGTTTTTCGCCGGCAGCTTCAATCATAACCGGAGCTACCAAGAAAAACGGCGTTTTCCCGAGATTGACCAAAAGGCTGGGAATTGAAGACAAATTAGAGTTTTTGCCCCTGGAACAGGGTTATCACGTACATTTTCCTGACTTTAACTACTATTTATATTCAGGCGGTGTGGAGGCTCGCGAGAGATTGATCGAGCAAATCGTCGGCCTCTTCCCCCATGAAGCCAATGGCATTAAAGCCTTTTTTAAGGCGCTGGTTAAGCTCTACGAGCAAGCTGATTATGCTACCTTTCTGGGTACGAGTCCCAGGGATGTGGCCCGGATTCTTCTCAAGTGCCCAACCGTGGTGAGACATATGAACAAAGGAATTGTTCCGTTTGTGAGTAACTTTGTTACTGATCCCAAGCTTAGATCGGTCCTTTCTATCAATTCAACCTGTGCAAACCTGCCGCCATCACAGATGTCGGTGCTGGGTATCGGGGGATTACTGATTGAAGGCGGGTTGTCCAATCCCCATGTGAAGGGTGGCTCTCAGGCAGTCCCGGAAGCATTTGCCGCCGGTTTGAGGGATTCCGGGGGGGAGGTATTGCTGGGGCACCTGGTAGAGAAGATACTGGTGGAAGATAAGAAAGCTTTTGGCATACGATTAGCACCTTCACCACTTGCCCGTGCCGAAGGTGCCGAGGCGGGGTCTGGTGACCGGAAAGAAATAAAGGCCAAGTACATCGTTTCCAATGCGGCTGCCAGGCAAACGTTTCAAAAGCTTGTGGGCGAGGAGACGATAGGCACAAAGTTTTTGCAGAACGTGAATAAACTGAAACCGACTCCCCCCTGCGGCATACTGTTCTTAGGCCTCGACATGGATCTGAAGAAGATGGGGATGGTGCCGGCCCTGCATATCCATAGCTCGAATTATGACGTGGATGAGCACTTCAAGAATGTGGAACGGAAGATGGTGGGAGAGCAAGGGCCCGAACCTTTTTTCAGGTTTCAGCTTGCTCCCCTGAGCGATCCTACTTCAGCACCTGAGGGGAAAT
>JAFDJF010000166.1 GCA_019307645.1 Deltaproteobacteria bacterium | reverse complement strand
GTCTTGATGCAATTAAGAATCCTGTGCCGCCCAATGAGGTTACCAGTGCGCCCTGTCAAGAAGTGGTGATTACAAAGGACATTGATGTGATGGCGACAATTCCCATTATCAAGCATAGCGAAGTAGACGCAGGCCGTATTTTGGGTGGAGGGAATACCCTTGTTTGCGGCGAGTATTTCAAAAACGGCTCCCATCTTTCCTTTAACCGCATGCGTTTTCGCGGCAAAGATTATTCTTCAATCTCCCTTAATCTTTCGAGCCATTTAGAGTGGCTTGTATTGGAAAAGAGGGGCGGAAAGATACCCATGACAATTAACATTGGAACTCCGCCGGCTGTTCTCCTGACAGCGGGGGGGGGGATGGTGCATGCAATAATTCCTGCCGGTTCGGATGAGTTGGGCATTGCGGGGGGAATTCAGGGCGCGCCCGTTGATATTGTTAAGGCCAAGACCGTGGATGCCTATTCTATTGCAACTAGTGAATGGGTTATTGAAGGATATGTGGACACCAAACAAACAGTATGGGAAAGCGATGAGTGCGAAACACTGGGCGATAACGTGCCAATATTTTTCCCTGAGTACACCGGCTATTTGGGTCGGGCCCGCAAGACATACAAGTTCCAGGTTACCGCTATAACGCACAGAAAAGACCCCATATTCTATACTCCGCTTGCCCATTCCTTTGATGGCGATCATATGTGCGAACCTGTCAGGGCGGCATGTTTTTATGAAATATGTGAAAGGATCGTGCCGGGTTTTGTAATTGATGTGAACATGTTGCATTCGATGAAGTCCTGGGCAGGGTTAATATTGCAGGTTCACAAAAGGAGAAAACGGGACGAAGGGTACCAGAGGAATTTGATCACAGCGATGTTTGGTTGTTCACCGGGTTTGCGGGTAGTCGTGGCGGTTGATGAAGATATTGACATCTACAATGCAGAGGACGTGATGTGGGCCATAACTACCAGGTTTGATCCTGGTCGAGATCTGATCAGGCCTGGGGAAGGCAGAGGATTAGATAATTTTCCGATCGAAAAGGGCGGCGCCGTTGCTGCGAGTGTTTTTGAAGGGGGAATTGGATTTGATGCCACCGTTCCAATGAGTCTCAGATGGAGATTCAAACAAGCCAAACACCCCACAGATCTTGTTAATCTGGAAAAATGGTTTTCTGCTGAGCAGATAGCATCAGGCAAGGCAACGCAATGCGAATACGCAAAACTAATTGCAGAGAGGGCTTGTTAAGTTAATCATATTGATCCAAATAGGTCTAGGCATCGATGGCAATTAGTGGTGAAAATTAACAGTTTAAAACTTGTAGTTCTATAAACAAGGGACCACTAATGTTTTAAAAAATTATGGAGGTATTGATATCATGAAGGCATATGGCGGTAAAGAGTATGGTGTTCAAAAGATGGACCCTCGGGAAGAATTTGAAATGGTGAGCGAGGCCCATCCCGACGTCCCACGGAATTTTATAATCAAGGCAGATGTCCTGAGGAGGGGCATTAATTTTTCAAAAGAGGCTGTTGAAAAATTTCAGAATAGTCCAAAAGAATATGACCTGGTCATGAGTATTTTATTTAAGTGGCACCAGACGGAAGATGCGCTGGAATATACGATTCCCTTTCATTTTCATCTGAGTGACTGGACGTCAGTGGGTATCAGAATTTCTCCATCTGAAAATAGGCCTTATCTGATTGAGGTTATAGATGAGGAATTTTATTTAAGCTGGGCACCAGGCGATATCTTGACAAAGATCTATTTTGACGGACCGGCCAAGCATGCGGGCGTGATTCTCGAAAACGGCATCCCCGCTGAGAGCATATGCCATTTTGGAGGCAATCAGTTCTATATGGTACCGATGCATCACTGCGGTTACTGGAATACGGGCGACCAGTGTCGTTTTTGTGACATTGACTATTTTGCAAAGCATATGATGAAGATGGGTCGAGGGTTCAAAACCAGACAGACTCCGGAAGACATTTACATGGCGGTTTGTGAGGTCCTGAAAGACGAAGGACGATACCAGCATTGCTTTTGCAACAGTGGCACAGACCCGAGGGAAGGTTACAAAAGAGACCTCGAATTTACTATCGAGTGTATTGAGGCCATAGTGAAAGCCGGGAAGGACACGCTTGGTGCGGATCCTTTCCCTATCTATTTCCTCTCGGCACCTCAGCAGGAAGATGGGATGCAGAAGATGTATGACGCTGGACTCAGGTCCTGGGGAAGTTATATCGAGACCTGGGATGAAAACAACTGGCCGAATGTCTGTCCCGGAAAGGCCAGATTCATGGGACGGGAAGAATGGATCAAGCGCACGGTAGGTGCGGTTGATGTTTTTGGCAAGGGGAATGTTGCTGCAGGTTTCGTGATTGGTGTGGAGATGGCGCCACCTCCTTACGGGTTTGAGGACGTGGAGGATGCTCTTGCCTCAACCCTGGAAGGTTATGCATTCTTTATCGATAACCATGTCATCCCAATTGGGACCCAATGGGCTATTGAGCCGGGAACCGATTTTTATAAGATGGGCGCAAAGCAACCGACGCTAGAGTTTTTTGTGAGGCTTGATAAGGGAAGATACCATCTTCTTAAGGAATATCAGGAGAAAAATGGTTTTGGAATTTCTGCTGATTATATGGACTACTCTCAGCCGTTTGGCTGTTATGCGGATTACCAGCGGATTTTGTAAGTTTGTCTTCCCGGAATTATTATAAGGGCCGAAATCGCTTGATTAAGGCCTATGGCAGAATAGTTAGACATTATCCAACATAAATAAGAAAGGAAGGCGAAAATGATAGAATTACCAAAGGAAGTTGTAGCGGCATTTGATGATCCGGATACAATAAAGGTACTTACCACAACAGATGAGGTTGGAAATCCTCATACAGTATTCAAGTATTCCATGGTGGTAAGAGAGGACGGGCAACTGGCCTTTCTGGAGCTGCTTGAACGATCTCGCACTTACAAAAATATGCTCCGCAATCACTGGTTGAAGAAGAAGGTTGCAGTGAGTATTTTTAACCCGAAAACCGGGCTTGCTTATCAGAACAAGGGATATCCGACCCGTTGTATAATTGAAGGTGATGAATGGGTAAAGTTTAGAGCAGACCTATGGGAACAAATGCCCGATATTGAGCCTGCTGCCCTGTGGTACATAGGTCCTGAGGAGGTCCTTGATGAGTCGGTTGAGGGCAGGTTTAAAGAGGAGAAGAGTAGGATCATTCAGCTGGAATTCTGGAATATTCATCAGCGCAGAAGCAAATATACAAAGGGATAATAATGAAGTAACTGCAAATGAAGAGGAGTGCACTGGGTGTGGAATATGCGTGGAAATGTGCCCCGAAAACGTGCTTGAGGTGGACGAAAAAGAGGAGGTCTGCAAGGTCGTAAGACCCGATGACTGCATCGAATGTGAAGCCTGTTCGGTGAACTGCGAATATGAAGCCGTTCAGTGCGTGTCAGATTAGATTTGGGATTTTAAGGAGGGAGAACCATGCCAGAAGAAATCCAGGGTGAATTTTTAATCGTTGGTTATGTTGATGCTATAGAAGAGGCAGTGCATGACGGAAAAAAGAAGGGCATAACGGAAGACCTCATAAACGATATGTATGCGATCCATGGTGATATCGTAGAGGTGGAGCCCTATCTCGTGGATCAGGAAGACTATGACAGCCTTAACGAGGCAGTGGCGGACCTGGTAACTGAACTGGGTGAAAAGTGCCGTGCCGGTAAGGCGGACAGCGCCAGGGCGATTGTAGACAAACTGAGAAAAAATGTGGACGGCCTGAAGGAAAACCTGATGGGATGAGGTGTATGAGAATCCCATCTGTTCAAGAAGACGTGCCTTCCATGACAATCAGGAGTATGTGAATGGAACATGGCCTGTGTAAAGACAGGCCGTTTGCTTTGTAAAATAAGAGTAGTAACCAAACGATTTGATCTAAAGAGGGGACCATATGGAATCAGGAGATGGAAAATACGTAGTCTATCTTGATACCGGGGGAACATTTACCGATTGCGTTATTATCAAAGATGATGGTTCTTTTGTAACCGGTAAAGCCTCTACAACGGTAGATGACTTGGAAATATGTTTTTTTAACGCTATTGAGGCCAGCGCCAAATGGATGGACAAGGGCATGGAGGATGTGCTCAAGAACTGTAATCTGCTGGGCTTTGGAACCACTGCCGGGACAAACGCACTGATTACCCTTCAGGGACCGAAACTGGGTCTGATCATAACCGCAGGTTTTGAAGATACCACCACCATGATGCGCGGTGTGGGCAGGTGGGCAGGCGTGCACCCTTTGGTAAGCATGCACGTGCCTATGACTGATAAACCTGAGCTGCTTGTACCAAGGTCGAGGATAAAGGGCGCTACCGAGCGAATTGATACGGTCGGTGAGGTTGTTATTCCGCTTTATGAGAATGAGGTAAGACAGGCGGTCCGAGAGTTAATGGATGAGGGGGTTGAAGGCATCGCGGTATGTCTGCTTTGTTCTTACGTCAATCCGGTTCATGAAAAGAGGGTGGGCGAAATTATTGAAGAAATGGCGCCGGACATGACCTATAACATGTCACATGCGGTTTCCCCCTTGATCCGTGACTATGCCCGTGCAAACAGCACGGTGGCAGACCTTTTTGTGGGTAAGGCTGTCAGGGATCTCTTTAAAAAGATCAAGCAGAAACTCGCCACTTATGATTATACGCGCCCCCTTCTGGTCATGCAGGCGGCAGGGGGGCTTTCCCGTTCAGAGGTTGTCAGACCCATTACGACCCTCCATTCCGGACCGGTCGGCGGTCTTACCGGCGTCGAATTTTTCATGAAGCTATACGGATTTAAAAATGGTGTCGGAAGTGACGTGGGGGGCACCAGTTTTGACGTGAGCATTGTCCCCGAAGAAGGCGCCAGGTTTTTGAGAGAGCCTGTTGTGGGCCACTTCAACCTCCAGAATCCCATGCGCGAGATTCTGACATTCGGGGCCGGCGGCGGGACCATGGCCTACATTGACCAGCTGTCCGGCAGGTTGCGTGTGGGGCCGCAGAGTGCCGGCTCATACCCGGGCCCCGTGTGCTATCAGAGGGGCGGAGATGTGCCCACGGTTACGGATGCGGATGTAATCATGGGAAGGATTGATCCGAATCACTTCCTTGCCGGGTCCATGAAGCTGGATAAAGAGGCGGCTGAAAAGGCCATGAAAGAAAAAATTGCCGATCCTCTGGGAATAACGGTCCTTGAGGCGGCTGAGGCCATCTGCACGATTATCGATTCATACATGAGAGACGCCCTGAATACCAATTTCACTACCAGGGGACTGAATCCGGCTGACTTTGCCTGCTTTGGTTTTGGCGGGGCGGGGCCTGTGCACTGTGCCGGTTATACACAGGGTTTGGGCTTTATGAAGGTTATTGCAGCGCCCTTTTCCTCAACATTTTCTGCTTTTGGTGCATCTACCGCCGATGTGCTGCATCGTTATGAAAGCTCTCCGTTTGCGGTGTTCCCATACATGGCGTTTGATAAGGCGTCAAGAAGGTTTACCATGCAGAGTCTGGAAGGGCTTTCACCGGATGACCTGGCGCGGTTTAACCGCATGTATGAGGACCTGGAGAAACGTTGCGTTGAAGATATGGAGGCAGAAGGATTTAAAAAGGATGATGTAAAACTCGTTTATCCCATGCGCATCAGGTACGGCGGCCAGTTGGATGAAGTGGAATTTATATCCCCTATTAATCGGATAGAATCCATAGCGGATTTAAATAAGATTCTGGGTGCCTTTGAGAATGAATATGTCAGATTGTATTCCGAAGGCGCCCTTTATCCTGAGGGCGGGATCGAGATTATGGGAATCGCCCTTCAGGGCTCTGCCACCGTTCCCACCCCGGTTATCGCAAAAAGACCGTTTGTAAGTGAAGATCCGGGACCTGCGAAGAAAAGTGAACGCGATGTATATTTTAACGGGAACATGGTCCCAACCAGTATTTACGATATGAACATGAACGCGATGTATATTTTAACGGGAACATGGTCCCAACCCGTATTTACGATATGAACAAACTCGAGGTGGGGAATAAAATCGACGGACCTGCAATCATTGAGGGTGTTGATACGAACCTTGTTATTCCGCCGGATCGGAAGGTTTATATCGACGAATACCTGAACATGGTTATGGAAGATAAATAGCGCCCGAACGAAAACTGTTCTTTTCGCCGATATCTGCGTTGGGCTCAAATTTTAATCCTCGAAATATTCCAATATATTCCTGCGGTTAAAATTTTCGCCCGCCTTGATCTCGACGAAAAATCCTAGTTTTCGT
>JAFDJF010000165.1 GCA_019307645.1 Deltaproteobacteria bacterium | reverse complement strand
GGCAAACACTCTCGGTCAGTATATCTACGAGGTTGATAAACCCAATTTCTCAACCGTCTATTACCCCAACGCATTCGGGAGTTATCCAGCTAAAACGCCCCTCTCTTCTCTGGACGCCTATCTGGCAAATGCCAATGCATCCAAGATATTTACAATAAGTATTTCCTTTGACAAAGAAATGGACAGAGAATCTGTCGAAAGCCTTGCCCACTGGCAAATCAGCCGGGCTTCAGGAAGCGGTCCGGGAGAGGCCTATAATTTTGGCCTGCCTCTCCCTTCAACCGAAGTAAAGCTCCCATCAATTCCGACCCATGTTTATTACGATTCGGAAACATGGACAGCAACGGTCAAATTCAAAGTAACTCAAAACGAAACTGCTGACGGGACCATCCACCCCTCACACATAGAATTCACATTTCTGGGAAAAGATTTTTACGGCAATAAAATGGACCCCAGCGGGGACCAGGATTCTACTTTTTCCGGTGTAGCCTGATCAGTCTTTTGCCTTTTGCTTTATTGCCTCATCTGCCAACCGTTTTACTTCTTTCGTATAATCCTCTATGCCCTTCGCAAAGATAGTATTGTGATCAGCCCCGGATATCTTAAGAAAGCGTTTATCAGATGAAGCGCATGCATTGAAAAGGGCCTGACCATCGCTGAAAGGGATAATATGGTCATATTCAGCATGTATAACGAGAACAGACTTGTGAAAACCTCGAATCTTGTCGATATTATGAAGATCATCTTTCTCGCTGATTCCCAGCCTGTCAATATCCACACCCACAAGCCGTAAAAGAGGTATGATGTTCGCAAACCCACTTTCAATGACAAGACCGTCTATCTCATCTTCATAGTGCGCGGCCAGTTCAAGGGCAGATGCGCTTCCAAGAGACCTCCCCATAACAATCATTGGCCCGGAATACCCCCCCTGCTTGAGTCGCTGCTTAACGTAGTCAAAGATTACATGACAGTCACGCATCATCCCCGTCACGGTCGGCGATCCTGTTGACCTCCCGTATCCCCTGTAATCAACGGGAAAAAAGTTGATCCCCATTCTTACATACATAGGGCCTAAGTCATCATAGTCCGAAACAATTTCCCCGTTTCCGTGAAAAAACAGAATAACGGGAGCCGACTTACCTGCCTGGTGCAGTTTCGCTCCCAGGGACACACCGTCTTCAACAGGTATAGACATCACTTCTACACCGTCACCCTCTGCAGGCGCACTCCATTCGGGTCTCGGATGGAAAAGAAGTGCCAATACCTCCGGATGATCAAGGGAAGAATAATCGGCCAGGGATGAATCAGACATATGCCTTCCTCCTGTGTTTTCAAATGGTTCTTCAGTGTCCTTTTCAGAACAACCCGAAAAGATCATAACAGCACACGTCATAATCAGGCAACCAATATCTGCGTTATGCTCAAAAAATAATCCTCGGAATATCAACTATATGCCTGCGGTTATTTTTTTCGCATGCCTTGATCTTGAACAAAAATCCTCATTTCTGGATGGACACCAACTAGCGCTTTTTTTTCTGATAAATTCTGACCGCTCGGTTGTGTTCTGAAAGCGTTTTCGAAAAATGATGACTGCCGTCATTCTTTGATACAAAATAAAGATATTCGGTCCTGGCGGGATAAAGAACGGCCCTGATCGCCTCTTTTCCGGGGTTGGCAATCGCCCCCGGAGGAAGCCCCCGTATCACATATGTATTATAACGCGTGTGGCTTGTCAGATCCTTTTTTCTCAGATTTCCGTCAAAATTATTAATGCCATATATCACCGTAGGATCGCTTTCAAGACGCTTTCTCTTTTTCAAACGATTCAAAAAAACACTTGCAATAATAGGCCGTTCTTCAGCTCGTCCTGTCTCTTTTTCAACAATGGATGCCAGAATAACGACTTGTTCCAGTGTCATATCCAATTCTTCCAGCCTCCCCCGGAAAGGGGCCGCAACCTCCCAGAATTGGTTAACCAGTACGTCAATGACCGACTTTGCAGTCAGGCCCCGGCTCAATTGGTAAGTATCAGGATAAAGAAAACCCTCCAGATCGGGACCGGACACACCATAGCTCGCGGCGACATCCGGGTCTCCTGTGAGTGTCATAAACTCATCTTTGTCAACGAGACTTTTCTGCTCCAGCAACCGTCCAATCTGCTCTCTCGTAAATCCTTCAGGGATAGTGACCGTATGAGTTACAATTGCCCCCCTGCGCAGAATGTCAAGGATCTCCAGTGGGGACATCCCGGAATTCAGCCGATACTCCCCGGCTTTGATATTCCTGCCGTATCCCATAACCCTTGCGCAGACGAGAAAAACGGATTTACGGATGATAATTTCTTTTGTTTCAAGGTCGCCGGCTACGGCACTCAGCGTTGACCCTTCCAAGACAAAAAAAGTCTGATCAGGCGTTCCTGTCGTGGCCGGAGATAAAAGGTAGTACCCTAATCCGGTCAATACAAGTACACCTGCCAGGATGAAAAGACAGAGGACAATAATAACCTTTTTTTTGTGGGATAATTGAACCGGCATCATGCTTCTCCGGCAGACTACATCATCGTAATCAAATGGAATTCATTAAAGTTGGTGTGGTTGCAATCAATAAGTTGTGGGGACCCGGAACTCAGAATTTTACAGCCCCTAATCAGAAAAAGGGAAACCTTACTCTGCAGTTTGCTGTAAAATCCTGACTCATGGCAGGCGAATCACAGGCTCTTTCAATAGCCCGGGTTAAAAGGCTATTTTCCAGCACCTTCATAATACAAATCACGCAGATATGAATGTATTACATGATCTATGG
This sequence comes from Deltaproteobacteria bacterium, assembly GCA_019307645.1. The sequence goes on along the minus strand of JAFDJF010000165.1, from coordinate 4,824 downwards.
AACCATATAGTTCATTCTTCAACCCGGTGAAGTGATATATGGTCTCTATCCCGGGAATGGATTTTGCTTCATCGCGTAAATCTTTCGGAAGAGACGTCTGAATTATTTTACCCGCTTTTTTATTATTTAGGTTCTGCTTGGCTATTGTAGAGAGGGCATCTTCAATTATTTCTTCTGAATAATTCGTTCTTAGGGCCATCAACAACCGTGTCATAACAATTGCTTTCTGGCATAGCTCTTCCTCTGAGGTGTCACTTCCGGATTGCTGAAGTAATCTAACAAGAAAATATGCTCTATCAATAATATCGGGAACAACGTTCGGCACAAGACCGATATAGATTCTATATTTTTCGTCCACCTTCTCGGCCCATATATTAGAAACCTTTGAATTCCTGAACCGCGAAGCAACAGGGCCGGTTTCCTGCAAATATCGATTGAGTCTCCCTTCCTGGTTGGATTGATGGGCCAACTGTAAGATTCCTGTGATGTCCATAGGGAACATCTCAACAGCCTTTAGCTGATAGTCAAAAGCGAGATTGTTGATCTCAATCTTTGTGCTGTAGCTGGATACTTGTCTGTATAAGTCCGCCAGTTCCTTTGCTGCGTAGGCGGTCAGAAAAAATGCGTTGTCAGGGACGATTTCGGAATCCTCCCCAGCATATTTTCGAAAAAAGGACAGATATTCAAGAAGCGGACTTTCTGCAACTTGAAGATGATCAAATTTCTTGGGTTCACCGGTAGTTTCAAAATAGGCTGACTGCATCATTAAAAGTTTGGCTAAGGAGTCCCATAACTGGTGCATTGCCGTAAAGTAGTTGTTTTTTCTTTCGAAACCCTCCGCCAGGAACCTGCCTTCCTGCACTTCGGGCTGAGCCAGTTGATCATAAAGATCCATAGACTTTCTAATAAGTCCGTTGCCTTCTCCAGGTATGTTATGAAAAAATGTATCTGCATAAAGTAAGTCATCTTTGTCAATGAGCCGTCTTATAACATAGTTTGTAAAGCCCATATATTGGGTTAGAATAGCGGCCTTGCCTTTAGATGTGTTGGCCCATGACAAGGCCAGTTCATAATATTGGCGAGTCAGATTATACTTCGAAACAACCTGAGATGCAGATTTTTCATCTTCAAAATCATATTGATTCGCCGTTGCTTCCACAAAGGCTACCGCGAAATTCAAATTCGAACAATCCGATTTCAGGCCATGCATGCGCTTAACAACTGATTCAACTATGTTTTTATACCCTCCCTCGCCAGGCAATTTATCATCGATTGCCACGACAATGATACCCAGCGGGTATAGATCAGGCATTGCATTTTCAAAAATGGCGCGTATAATGATTAAATGAGCAATGTTTTCATAGAGAAACGGTAAATTTCTGACGAACTCCGTCTTTGAGTTTCTGGAACACATCATGAGAATATCGTCAGCTTCAAGTTTCAGGATAACATTTTGCCAGAGCTGAAACACGCTGGAAACAAAAGCATCCCTGTCTTTTTTCACTAGATCGCTGTACGCCTGGAAAAGGTAATGCCAAAAGGCCACACTGGAAAGCTCAATCTTTCCGGACAGGACAGAAAGAGCTGACTTGGCATTTTCGAGATATATCTCATTGTCATTCGCAAGAAAGAGACAAAATTCTGCCAAGGCTAATCTATAGTACATTTTCCAGTCCTTGCCACTGACAAATGATTCAGGAGCAATCAGTCCCGTTTTTGGAGATCCGTCTACCAATTCATCTATTAAAAAAATGCTGTATTCTTCCAGGCTTTTTCCGTACTCTTCAGCCTTACCCTTTAGCAGCTCCTGCAAGTCCTCCTGGGGGTACCAGGTAAATTTATATGCCACCTCGACCAAATCACCCCATCTGGACAATGCTTGTGTCGTAGCCGATGCAGATGAGAAAATGCCGAAAACAAGTATTAAAACGATCGCTATCCTGAATAGTCTCATGGAATAACTCCTTTCTCTTTTTTGTCCTGAACGCATCCAACCGCCGAATGAAGAACAGAACATCTATCTTTCAGAAACACTCCTCTCGGGTTATAGATATCGACCCGAATGGTATACCCGGATTCAGTATATTTAAAAAAAAGCATCAACCCTTTTGATTCACATTTTGCCGGCCCACTTAAAAAAGTGGCCAATTTCGTCTTGAGATAAAATTCTTCTTCTGGATCGGCGCACACAGCCAGTTCTTTCAGACTAATTAGGTGGGAAGGGTCGATATCATCAATGGTAATATTTTCAAATGAGAGGGATTCATTTTCAGATATCATATTTTTTTCCGAGTCCGACCGATCCCCTTGGTAGATCTTTTGTGAATTCTTCAAAGGAGCGACTGTTGCAGCAAGAACGTCCGGGTGAATTAGCAGGGGATCGGTCTTAATGGAAGGTATAGAGTCCCCTTGCTCTTTGGTATCAACCGTATAGTTCTTTTGGGCCCGTACAACCGGAGAAACAGTAGCAGCGGAAACATCTGGATGCGTCAATAGTGAATTGGCCTTGTCAGAATGGACTATTGTACTGTGATTTTCTATCCGGGCCTTGTATTTCTTTTCAGAAAAGTTTGCAGAAGAAACCGTAACATCGGAAACATCCGGGTAGGTCAACAAAGAGTCGGTCTTGTCGGAAAGCACCATTGTACCACGATCTTCCACATCAGACCTGTAATTTTTTCTTGAATGTTTCACAGGAGAAATTGCAGCGACTGGTACATTCGGGTGTTTTAATATAGAATCGGATTTGTCGGAAAAGGCTATCATACCTCGAACTTTAGTTTCGAGCCTGTAGTTCTTTTTGGAAAGTTTTGAAGAAAAATCCGTCGCGATCTGAATATTTGGAGATTCTGATGAAAGATCTGTTTTGCCGAAAGGTACGATCATAGTCCTATCTTCAGTGTCCAGTTTGTATTTTCTTTGAGAACGTCTCGCAGGAAAATCAACGGCAGCCTGCTCATTTGAACGCTTTGAAATGAAACTTGTTTTATAATCCGATTGTCGCAGGTTGACCTTTCTCTGCGTCCTGTCAACACTGTTAATGTTGTACTTCCGGTTACGACCGGCTGAGACTGAAAGGTTGACATCTTCAGATTGCATCATTTTTTCGAAGGTTGAGTCTTTTGGCAAATAAGTCTCAGTAGATTTCAAAGGCTTCCTCCTGATTCTGGGATGTATTCTGATATCAGGCAGTATTTCCTCAGAAACGGATTCCCTTTTTAGCACTGGCAGTGGATTGCGTTTTATCTCGAAACTTGGTTTTGGCTCAGGTATTGCTTTTGCCTTTTCCTCGCTCTTTTTCGAGAGGACACGTTCCTTTATAATATTATCTTTACTAATTGGTTGTGGCGTTTCATGAACCAGTGCTGAAGTTCTTTTGGCAGTATCTTCGATCAGCCTAATCATTATGTCAACCGGTTCAAGTATTTCTTTTTCAGGAAACTCCGGCACCATTCTGCTCATTAAAAAAATAAAAGTGATACTTAATAACGCAAAAATACTCAACACCAATGTCTGGAACCAGGGAACATCATGGACAAGCACCCCCGAAATTGCCGCCAGGATGCCCGGTCGCTCACTTTGTCTCCGCTTTTCCAGGCTGGAGATCCGAGCACGTTTTTTCCGCCTGTCCCAAAGAATATCAAGTGTGGCTCTGGGCATTGGGATGTTACAGACACCCCAACCATATAAACTTTCTTTTAAAAACATCATTGCTGATGCGGCTCTCCAGGATTAATGGGTTTTACAATTGTCTGACCTTTCATTGATGACCAAACCCGGGCGATTGCCCCGGCGGCGAAAAGAAAATCCTGGCTTAACGACATTTTTTCAGGCAACAGCATTGGACGGCCACTGAGGTTTCTCAGGGATTCCAGCTCGGGGATAAGTTCATCTCGATCAAGATATTTAAAATACTGTTCCTTTGCGCCGTTCTGGTGCAATGCAATTTTAGCGAGTCTGAATGGTTTAGGATGATCCTTTGATCTTCGATACACCTGTAATTCCCAAGAGCCATGTGACTCATCAATGGGAGCCATATTCGGGTTACTCGGTACGCTCGGGATATCCATTTCAGAAAAGTGAATTGAGATAAGGTCCGGCGCGCTGGGAACCAAACTTAAGCTGATTAAAAGTAAAAAGGCAAGGTCCGTAAAAGCAAATAGCCAGGACTGATTCTGTTTAATCTTCATTTTTCTCTCTACTGTTACTGGGCGGATGATTGATCATGCTTTCGGAAACAGCAATCAAGCCTTCATCTATCCGCTTTTGAGCAAGTGAATAGAATATCTTTTTAACAAATTCTAAAAAGGTAAAACAGGACAATGCAAAAAGTGTCGTGTACAAAGCAGTCGCTATACCGGCGATGGTCAACTCACTGTTTAAGGTCCCGGTGTTGGACAGAAAATGAATAACCATTCCAATAATTGTTCCGATAAATCCCTGAGGGGGCATTAAATTTGCTGTCATGCTGACAGGCTCGAGAAACTTTTCCTCAAAATATCTTTCACTGAATTGAAAAGCTGCATCCCGGATGAAAGCATCCGGAGGAATAATTTTATCAGTAACTTCCCCCCTTTCTTTTTCGTCATCATAATGTTTTTTTGTTTTCTTAAAAAAGCCTGCCGCAACAACAGAAAGTGGCGTCTTTATGCTGCCGTGAAAATCATTTGACCCGATTCGTTTATTGATATCATCGGGTCGATGAAATGCCAACGCCCGAAATGCTTGATACGACTTTATAAGGGCGAAAGAGAATGTAATGACCATCATGAGATAGATGAACACTTGCAGCATGCCGGAATAGCTGTTCACAAAATATGTCAC
>JAFDJF010000760.1 GCA_019307645.1 Deltaproteobacteria bacterium | reverse complement strand
TGGGGAGAGATAAACATGGATATGATGTAGCCGTGGCCTGCATGAATCTCGACGCCGTCAAAGCCCGCCTCTCTGGCACGAACCGCCGCATCCGCATATTTTTCCACGAGTTGGCCGATCTCTTCAGTGGTTACTTCATGGTATTCGAGAGTCGAGGATTCAGACATCATCATTTCCATAGTCAACTGCATTTCTTCGGGAGTAAAATCTTCTATGCCCCCAGTCCCGAGCGAGGGCGCTGTAGGGACAAACCTTTTTCTGCCTGATGCAATGTCCATAACCGCTTTTACCCCCGCAAAGTGCAATTGAACCCCCGCCTTTGCCCCATGATTATGGATGACATCTGTAAGCTCTTTTAGCCCCGGAATGAATTCATCCCTGGATATGCCGAGCTGCCTTGGCATGGCCGCGCCCCTGGGATAGTCGATTGAGGTGACCTCTACAATGGTTAGACCCACTCCGCCTCGGGCCCGTGCCTCGTGATATCTTTTCATCCTTTCAGTGACGTGACCATCTTTACTACCGAAATTCGTTCCCATACCGGCCATCCATATTCTGTTCCGCGTCTCAAGCGTACCAATGCGGCCTGGTGACAGCAGGTGTTTAAATGTGGAATCTGAACTCATAATATTTACTCCTTTTCTTGTGAGGCAGTTTCAAAACTGTAACATCTGCTCCGATGTACAGGTAAAATCCTTCACCGTATTGGCCAAACAATAACCTTTTTCGATTATTCCCGGACCGTAGGCATAACAGACACCTTTCATCATGGTGTCTTCCACTACCCTGTGGCCTCCAATGGCATTCAAATTGTAGGGACGTGTCAGTGCCACGAAATGTCCCTGTTGCAACGTAAGCGCCTCCTCCAATTCATCTCCCTCCAGGTTCTTTTCCAGCCAGGGCCTGATACCCTGCACAGCATTGAGTCCTCTGAATAGTTCGGGGGATTGGATGACATTGTTTTTGAGGGTCCATCTCAAGGCTGTTTGTCCATTTCGGCGAATATTTGATGTGGTTATGCCTTCCACTTCATCGGGGATCTCGATATCATATCGGCGACGTGTTTCGCCTCGCCAGGCCTGGGAAATCGCCAGGACAGCCAGGTCATACAGATGGGTGCAGTTGGCGCGGCGTTTCGTATAGCCGATGATGGCACGGGGTGACGCGGAGAGCCTGGCGCCCACAAGGTCCTGGAGCAGATTGACCGCCCCGCCACAGGTATTAACGGGAACGCGAATGGTCTCCGCGCTTATGCCCGTCACCACTTCCCCGTCATGGGAAAGCAAAATCCGAAAGGCATGGTTGTTGTCTTCCAGTTCTGCGGTAGTTTTGCCCGCCTGATTACTCAATAAGATACAGCGTCGATAGATACCTTTACCGTAATCCGGGTTTAAAGGCACTGAAAAAGTTTGATCTGGTACCATGGGAGTAATGCCGTAAAAAAATTCTAAAATGCTTGACTTTTGCCGGGATCCTAAAATACATTCGCGCATGTAGGTTGTCAATGAGGAAAAAACCGTGCCAACTTATGCTCAGGGGTTCCCGCCACAGATATAGGCGGGTTCAAGGTTGAATGGGTTTAAGCGTAGATCCATTTCTTCCAGAGGAAATATCAGGGACTGTTTAGGAACATATAACCATAAGCCAAGGAGTTTTTATGAAACGCTTTGAAGGAAAAGTGGCATTGGTAACAGGTGCGGCCTCGGGTATCGGCAGGGCCTCGGCGCAGAGGCTGGCAGCTGAAGGGGCAACGGTGATGCTGGGGGATATTAACAACCCGGGCCTTGAAGAAACCGAAAAGACAATTATTGAGGCCGGGGGCAGAGCGGCCATCTACGTCTTTGATGTTTCCGATGCAGACGCTTGTCGAAGCTGTGTTAGTGCAACAATTGAGGAATTTGGCCAACTCGATGTGCTGTGCAATATTGCCGGAACCGTTAAGTTAAAGCATTTTGAAGAGATAACCGACGAGTATTGGAACCGGATTGTGGGAATCAACCTTTCCGGTGTATTCTTCATGAGCAAGGCGGCGATTCCCCATTTGATAAAAACAAAAGGAAATATCATCAACATGGGTTCTACCGCGAG
>JAFDJF010000759.1 GCA_019307645.1 Deltaproteobacteria bacterium | reverse complement strand
CTTCTGGTCCTTGACCGTGTACGATGTGTCCACGCGCTGCCCGATCGATAACGAAACAAAACAGGCGGACCGCTCTTCACGCATGGAATTGCTCGTCAATACCGACGGTTCGATTGACCTCTATTTCGGCCCAGAAGCCCCCAAAGGCAAGGAGAAAAACTGGGTGCAGACGGTGGCGGGCAGATCCTGGTTCCCGTACTTCCGTCTTTATTCTCCGACAAAGAGATTCTTCGACCAGTCCTGGATCCTGCCGGATATCGAGAAGGTCAAATAGAAACGCCCTAGCTTGAAAGGAGATAATCTGTGAGTGTAACAATTTCAAAAGAATCGGAAAACTTTTTTGTAACGACCATTAAAGGCGTTTTTACCTACGATGATCAAAAGGAAGTCGAAAAAAACGCCGGCAGTAATATCAATCCTGGTCAGAAAATTAAAATCCTCGTTCTTGCTGAAGAGTTTTCCGGTTGGGGTAAAGAAGGTGACTGGGGCGATTTGACGTTTATGTATGAATATGATCCATATGTTGAAAAAATCGCCGTTGTTGCCGAAGGTAAGTGGAAAGATCAGATATTAATGTTTCTCGGAGCCGGCAGAAGACAGGCGGCTGTAGAGTTTTTCCTTCCCGGAGAGACCCAGGGAGCACGAGATTGGCTCCGGGGCGAAACCAAATAATAAAAGGTGACTACTATGAAGAATAGAAACGTTCAATTGAAAAAAGCTGCCAGTACAGTGCTCGTTGCGGCAATACTCATCTGTGCGGCCCCTCTGGTGGTGCAGGCAAAAGCCGCAGATAAACCCAACATTGTCGTAATTATGACAGACAATCAGGGGTATGGAGACCTTGGCTGCTATGGTGGAGTGAGAGCAGAAACTCCCAGAATAGACAGATTGGCTTCTGAAGGGATTCAATTCCTGGATTTTCAGGTTGAACCTGGATGCTCGCCTTCTAGGGCAGCATTCCAAACTGGTAGAATGCCTGTACGTTCTGGCAATGACGGTTATGTTGAACCGGGACAACCCGGTGGATTGCATCCTATGGAGGTTACGATAGCTGAACTCCTAAAAGGCGTTGGTTATTCAACCGCGATGTACGGAAAATGGCATCTGGGCGAAAATGACGAGAGACATCCACAGAGGCAGGGATATGACGAATGGTACGGCATAACGAACACGACTGTTCCGGTAGATCCGACACTGCCGGGTGCTGGCTCCCTGGACCTGATCCAACAGAAGATCCTGTACGCAAAAGGGGGGCAAAAGGCTAAGAAGGTTGCCGAGAACACGCTCGAGATGCGAAGTCTGATGGACCGGGAGCTCACCAGACGAAGTGTGGAGTTCATTGAGACACACGCTAAGAAGAAGCCCTTCTTCCTGTTCGTTCCATTTACCAATCCTCACCATCCGGTAATACCACATCCCGATTTTGTTGGTAAGTCGAAGGGTGGCGCCTATACCGATGCCTTGATGGAGATGGACTACAACACGGGGTTGATCCTGGATGCCATCGACAGCGCGGGCATCCGAGACAACACCATCGTTGTCTACTTCTCTGATAATGGCCCCACGCGTTACTCGCCAGAGCCTGATCACAACGGCGATAACGGCATCTGGACCGGCGAATTGGGCTCGGCCTGGGAAGGTGGCTTGCGCACGGTAGGGATGATGCGATGGCCCGGCAAGATCAAAGCCAACTGGAAATCAAAAGAGATGTTCTCTGAGATGGACTTCTTCACGACCTTTGCCGCTATCACGGGCGCCAAAGTACCAACCGACAGGGCCATTGATGGCGTAGATCAGACTGACTATTTGCTGGGAAAACAAAGCAATTCCAGCAGAGATTCAAGAATCGTCGTCTATGATGGCCACCCAAATCCGGTCGCTGTCCGTTACAAACAGTTCAAGTTTCACTGGATCACCTATAGCAGGGAAAATGCTCCATTCCAGGAAGCACCTCAGGTGCTAGGGCAGATACCTTTGGTCTTTAATTTGGATACAGATCCGAAAGAGCGTTACAACCTATTCGGTCGCAGCGGGGGAGTTGCCCCATTTGAACCCATGATGCGAGATGTGATGGTTCCTTACATGACCAG
>JAFDJF010000758.1 GCA_019307645.1 Deltaproteobacteria bacterium | reverse complement strand
ATTTTCTTCTGTTTCTTCCATGGCTTCCGCCACTTTCCGACCCATAAGAGAAAAAAGACGGGGCAGCATCTGGTTTGAGGAGGGGAAGTTCATGATCGTTTTCCCGGAGTCCTCTAACTTGAAGTTTATTGCCGGGTAAGGCAGGACCGCGCGTGCGAGGGTATCAATAATGTGGTCTGTCTCAGTCCGGGGGCTGCGCAGAAATTTCCTCCTGGCCGGCATATTGAAAAAGAGGTCTTTTGCTTCGACGACGGTGCCTGCCGGTGCGCCTGTTTCCTCGATGGCGGTCAGTTTTCCGCCTGAAATTTTAAGCCGGTGTCCCTCAAGCTGATCCCTGGTCCGTGATGTGATCTGCATCCGTGATACCGAAGCGATGCTCGGAATGGCTTCCCCTCTGAAACCAAGGGATTTTACTGAATAGAGGTCGGATGCTGTTTCTATCTTGCTTGTGGCGTGTCGTTCAATACACAGGAGGAGATCGTCCCTGGACATTCCCATCCCGTTATCGCTTACCCTGATCAGCCCTTTTCCCCCTTTTTCAATCCTGACGGTGATCCGCGCTGCCCCGGCGTCAATGCTGTTGTCAATTAGTTCCCTGACAACGGAGGCTGGTCTGTCAACGACCTCTCCAGCAGCGATTTGAGAAGCCACATTTTCCGGCAATATTCTGATTGCATTCATAGTTCAAGGAGTCTGTTGTTTTTAGGGCTCGCGCAAAAATGTGAATTTATTTTTGTGCGAGCCCTCAGCGAATGATCTAACCGGACGGCGCATGTTTAACCATTTGGCAAGTGATCCGTTGTTCCGCCTGGCAAGGGCAAGAGTTCGTATTCCGATAGGGTCATGTGACAGACAGGGAGAAGTCTCGGGATATTTCAGAAAGCCCTTTACTACGCGGGATGACAGGCCAACCATGAAAGCGGCATATTCATTGAAGCTATGCCGGCCGACCACTTTGTCCGGAAAAACCATGTGATGTGTCGTGTATGCGCGATCGGAGATCTTCACCGATTGGGTATAAACCAGCTTTCTTGCTCCCAGGCCCTTTTTCTTTTTCCCTGATATTGCTTTGAGCAGGTTGTCGCAACCTCTGTGGTCCATGGCCAGGACATCTCTTGCAATCTTTGTATATTCCTGCCCAACCAGATAATCGGCCCTGATTTCCCAGTACAAATGACTCTTTTTTCTCAATGCGCGATATTTGCTGGTCATGTTCGGGACGAAAAAGTTGTGTGCGACCACATCTGCGGCCAGGTGTGAAAGAAACCCATATGCATAGGCCATCTCTTGATCGTCATCTGCCTCATTCAGGAATCTGAAGCCACCCTTCCAGCTATGGGCGTGGCCTGCCTTTCTCATCTTGCTTTTCCCTATAAAAAAATCCGCCGCCAGACATCCATACAGATATTCAAGCGGGAAAGAAGAAATGACTCTGGCGATCGAAGGTAATATCAGACTGACATCATCCAGCATATTCAGGGCAATCACCGTGTGAACACCGGGACCCCAGGCCAGAGCGCTTTTTGCCCATAGAAGTTGGCCTAAAACAAATAAACAAAACCATATGATGAGCTTTGGAAAAAACATTGGTAACCCGGGTTATAAGGTTCACGGTTAAGGGTTCAAGGTTAAAAGCGATGAAGGAAGGACTCTATTCTTTAGATAAACAGCCTGTTCATCCGGTTTTTTGATATGCCAAACGGTTTTGCACACAAAGTTCAAGGAACACGCTATGTCGTTCTGGAAACATGAAGAAAATCCCGATAAAATCGGGTTTAACCGTGAATCCTGAACCGTGAACCCTTGAACCAGTTACATCTTATTTAGCAGGGATGTTGTGCGGTTTCAACTGGATAATCACAAGAAGACAGGATGGGTGATCCTTGAATGACCAATGGTGGTTGAGATTTCAGGGTGTTAAGGGCTCGCGCCAAAATGTGAATTTATTTTTGCGCGAACCCTAAGATCAAATAATCAAACTAGGAGGCTGTCCGAGAATAGCAATTTTTTCCAAAATCGAGGAATGCCCGAAAAAATTACCACAGGCATATAGTTGATATTCCGAGGATAATTTTTTCGGGCATGACGAAGAG
>JAFDJF010000164.1 GCA_019307645.1 Deltaproteobacteria bacterium | reverse complement strand
AGTGTAGTTCACACTACATGAGGTTCAGAAAAGCATGCCTACACGCGCAGTTCATGCACTATAGCGCGAGTGAAACGGTTTTTGTCGACAGGATTTATGCAACGTTAGGGTATATTACCCGGACTCAGCTTTTTTAAAAAAGCTATCAACTCTCTGGAAAAATGATTTTTGGTCGTCCTGAGTGAGGAAAAACTCGAACTTCCCAATAGCGCGCTCGACCCTCATGAGATCAATGAGGAAGTCATAGACAGCGTTTTGCGCACTTTCATCGGACACCAGAAAAGCGTGTTGTGAATCCAGCAGAGTGATAATTGAGACAGAACCCCGTGCATAAGCATCCTTGACCAGGTCCAGGTTCCTTTGAGCGGCTTCAGCCGCATCACGTGAAAGTTGTATGCTCGGATAAGAGGCGCTTGTCAAATGCATTGTGTAGCGAACCCTTTCCTCTATCCGTTCTGCTACAGCCTGTCGTTCAATTTCCAGCTTCAAAAGTTCTTCACTGGTACGGCGCAGGGTTGCATTTTTTTCTCCCCCGCTGAAAAGCGGAAAGGTGGCAAAAACCCCGACACTCCATTCTGAGTCATTCTGGCTCAAAATCGAATCATCACGCTTTCCGGAGCCTCCCTCAGCAAGTAACTCATTGACATCACCTTGGAAAGAAAAGGTTGGCAACCAGTATGCCCTGTTTGCAGCAAGCACAATCCTCTTTTGGGCAGCAATGGCCATACCCAACTGCCGGAGTTCCGGGGCTGTCTCTAATGCCTCCTGTACCAGAAAATCTCCGAATATTTTGAACTTCTTCGGGTTTTCCACATATCCAAAAAACCGTCTGTCGCTCACGAGCAGCACTGGATCGCTGAGGTTGGTTTCTGATACAATAAAAAGTTCGTCCAGGGGACGGTGCAAAAGCCTGTTCAATGCGTTTTTTGACTGCTGCAGGCGTGCCTGGGAAGCAATTACAGCTCTGCGGTTATTAGCGATTTGGCTTTCCCAACGAAAAGCTTCAGCCGGAGTTGAAACGCCGATGGATTGCCGTACACGGGCACGTTCAAAATTTGCCCGGGTCAATTTGAGGTTCTCTCTCTGGATTCGAAGGGATGTCGTTGCCCGCAGAACATCGAGATATGCAATTGATGCGTCCATTGCTATGTCCAACCGCAAGGCCTCGCGTTCCTCTATACGTGATTGCTGCAGGTATCCCTGAACATGATAATTTGCCCAGGCATCTTCAGAATATAAGATTTGGGTAGCGGTTATTGAACCCGAAACGGCGCGTTCCGGTTGCCTGCCAAAAGAAGCCTCTGACCGGTCTTTATCAATAATGAGACCCTGCGATGCAAGGTCAAGCTGCGGTAACAGTGAAGCGCGTGCCTCGCGGACCAAATGTTCGCCGGCGAAAACTCTTCTGTCCTCCGCAGCAAGTTCAAGATTTGCTTTAACAGCTTCGTGTACAGCGCTCTGCAAAGTGAGTTGTCTCTGAACACCTTCATGTTCTTCATTCAATAGTTCTGCTTCAGTAAGGATGCCCCAGTGGGGATAAACGCCTGTCATGCGAGCAGTGGCCATGTTGATTGCAAACTGCTCGCCCCGTGAAAATGCAACATTTATCGAGCCGGCATCTTCACCAAGAAGTATCCTTTGGACATTTAGAGCCACTCTTCGGGCAAGCCGGGATTTATCAGCCGTGGGCGCAATGCTTGCAAGCAGACCTTTTTCCACTTCCTCCCTTCCCCAAAGGGAAAATGTAGGGATCCGATTTTTATTGAGATATGAGACCAGTCGATTGAATTCTTCTGGTGTTATGCGCAGCAGGGGCGTCACATAAACGGCTTGTGTATCCGAAGAAATTTTCTTGAAAACCGGCTCCACGGAAGCGCCAACAGTCAGAATCGTAACGGAGATATCCATAGCATTTGCTGCTTCTCTAATCTTATCAAGTACATTCGGAAAATTTTGAAGCAGTTCATCTACCAGGACAGTCAATTGGGAAAAGGGCAAAATTTCCCTGAAACTCTTTAAATCCGTTTCAAGGTTTTTATATGACGCAACATAATTCAGATTTGGCACACCACTGGCACCATTTTTCAGAGGAAGCCCCTGTAATTCAGGATCAAAGACAAAAGGGGCGATGACCGGCTTAGGGAGTTGTTTCCGGTGACAAACTTCAGCGGAGGAAAGAATACCCAGGGTGATAATCAGGTCGACATGGGGGTCACTGAGTAGACGATCAATTGCACGCTTAATTCCGTCAACTTTCCAGTCGGCTTGTATTCGTTTGTTCGGTGGAAATCGAACATCAAACTCGCCTGCGGTAAGGTCAATGATTTCTCGCTGAAGAAGTGCTTCCGGGAATGAGATTAGATCCCTGATCCACGGGCCGTCGGTTATAAATCCGATGTTGACAACAGGAAGCTTTTGGCCGCTGTAGGAGTCGGTTAGAAAAGTCGTCAGGAGCAGAAGAGCCAAAATCAGAATAAATAAGTACCTGAATTTCATAATCCCTCTTTAAAAATATCAGAAAGAATCATTTTTTGAGCCAGCTTCAAAACGTTTCAGTCTGGTCAAGGCCAAGTCGAAGATCCCGGACTTTGAGCGGGGGGAGGGCGATCCCGCCACATAGACGGGATAAACTGCAGCTGGTCGAAGATTCCGAATTATTGGAGAATCCAGTTATATCAAATGGTTCCAGCTGGTCTGGACTCCGGTTTTCACCGGAGTGACGACATTTTACGGGACTCTCAAGTTACGAGACAAATATCTCGATTCCGGGAAGAAAAGAACCCGGTTTCAAAACGCTAAACTGTTACCTTTAATCAAAAAAACAGTTTAAAATCTTAAAGGAATTGTCTATAATTTTCAAGATTTGAATTGTTCAAACAGATTGACTGAGTAACTGCTTAGAATGATTAAACATTTGGTAACTCAAGTTCACAGTTCAGAGCCTGCCCTGGCCGCTGGCTCGTAGCGCCTACCCTCCGGGCTGGAAGCGGCCTCGGAGAGCGCGACTGAACGCAATCTGCAATGTCTCAAGCCAGGTCTGGGCCAGGGGTTTGTGGACCAACCGTGAATCTGGAACGGGTGGAGAGAAATGAAATACCGAGAAGAACAGGATACCATGGGAACGGTTCGGGTCCCTGAGGTTGCCTATTACGGCGCTCAGACCCAAAGGGCCAAGGACAACTTCTCCATCAGCGATCTCAGGTTCCCTTCCGTGTTTTATAGGGTCTTGGGCATGATCAAAAAACATGCTGCCCAGGTAAATCTTGATTTAGGCCTTATTGGATCTGAGCCGGCGGAAGCAATTATTACCGCTTGTGAAGAAATGATAAAAGGCCAATTTGATGATCAGTTTGTGATAGACGTTTTTCAGACCGGCTCTGGTACGTCCACCAATATGAACGCCAACGAGATCATTGCTGGCCGGGCCAACGAACTGATTACCGGTAAACGGGGCGGAAAATCTCCGGTACACCCCAACGATCATGTGAACAGGGGACAATCCAGCAATGATGTCATACCTTCCGCAATACACATTGCTGTTTTGACCGAGTTAAATGACTGTCTTATTCCCGCAATGGCGCACCTGCAAAAGACGATCACGGAAAAATCGAAAGAATTCAAAGAGATAAGAAAAATCGCCAGGACCCATCTCCAGGATGCCGTCCCCATGAGCCTTGGGGAGGCTTTCAGCGGTTATGCGAGACAGGTGGAAATCGGGGTTGAACGGATCAAGGCCTTGGAAACAACACTGGGTGAACTTGCGCTTGGCGGAACAGCCGTGGGTACGGGGGTGAATACACATCCGGATTTTGCATCAAAGGTGATCGTAGGGATCTCTGAGGAAACCGGTTGCGCTTTTAGAGAGGCCCGGAATCACTTTGAGGCACAGGCCGCACAGGATTCCGCCGCTGAAACCAGCAGCGCCCTCAAAACCTTTGCCGTCAGTCTTATAAAGATCGCCAATGACATCCGATGGCTTTCATCAGGCCCCAGATGCGGACTGGGAGAAATCAACATCCCGGATCTGCAACCCGGTTCCTCCATTATGCCAGGGAAAGTCAACCCTGTGATCCCGGAGGTGGTCCTTCAGGTTGCAGGACAGGTGATTGGGAATGATTCTGCCATTACGTACGGGGCACAGGCCGGAAATTTTGAGCTGAATGTCATGCTTCCTTTAATAGCTTACAATCTATTGCAGTCAGTGCAGTTGCTCACCACTTCCAGCACTGCATTTGCAGACAAATGCATCAGGGGGATTATGGCAAATCAGGATAAATGTGCATCTAATTTAGAACAGAGTCTCTCTTTAGTCACAGCCCTCGTTCCTGAAATCGGTTATGATAAAGCCGCTGCCATGGCTAAAGAGGCCAATAATACAGGGAAATCCGTAAGAGAAGTCGCCAAAGAAGCCCGGGTCCTGTCTGAAGATGAAATTGACGAAATCCTGAACAGGATGATATCTGGAAAATGAGGGATTGTCAGTGGTCGGTTGTCAGATATCGGTTACTGGTTGCTGGTTACTCAATGCCGATAAATTAAGGATTCTCCATAAGCTTAAGCATCCGGGATTGCTACCATGCGGGAAAGATTTTAAACCGCAGAATATCGAATAACGATTGACGAATGACGAAGTATGGAATCGCTTCGCTCTATTTATTTTGCATAATAGACAAAAACTCCTTACTTCGTTATTCGAAATTCTTGCCCATAGGTCACGTCTTTAGCGTGATTCGATATTCGATATTCGGTTTTACTTAAGTCTGATTGAATGAATAGCCGGGGTAACAAATTGAACTTTCGTTAACTTAACGGCATTGAGTGGTCACTGATCACTGGTTCCTGAATAAAGGAAGTGAAATAAAAATGAAATACAACCCAATTGACCCGCAGCTGTTTGTCGACAACCGCAAGAGACTGGCAGGAAATCTCCAGTCAAAATCAGTTGCAGTTTTAAACGCTAATGACATCATGCCAACCAGCGCAGACGGAACATACCCGTTTGTGCAGACTACGGATTTATTCTACCTCAGTGGAATCGATCAGGAAGAAACCGTGCTTCTGTTATGCCCAGGCGCAGTGGAAGAAAAACACCGGGAAGTCCTGTTTATCAGGGAAACCAATGAAAAAACAGCTGTATGGGAAGGTGAAAAATATTCAAAGGGACAGGCAACTGAAATCTCCGGCATACAAATGGTCTGCTGGACATCCGAATTTGAAAGGGTATTCAGGGATCTGGTTTTCGAATGTGAGCATATTTATCTGAACAGCAATGAACACCTGCGTGCCGATGTAACAGTTGAAACCCGTGATGCCCGTTTTCTGAAATGGTGTATGGACGCCTATCCTTTACACGATTATGATCGACTCGCCCCAATCATGCATGATCTGCGGGCAGTCAAGTCAGATGTCGAGATAGACCTGATCCGGCAGGCATGCGGGATTACGGAAAAGGCATTTCGCCGGTTGCTTGGATTTGTCAAACCCGGGGTCTGGGAATTCGAAATTGAAGCAGAGATCTGTCACGAGTTCTTGAAAAACCGTTCAAACGGCCCGGCCTACCCTTCAGTTGTCGCATCAGGGAGAAACTCATGTGTGCTGCATTATGTGAAAAATGATCTTCAATGCCGGGATGGAGACATTTTACTGATGGATTTAGGCGCCGAGTATGCCCATTACGCATCAGATGTTACCCGCACGATACCCATAAATGGTAAATTCACAAACCGGCAAAGAGATGTTTATGACGCAGTGCTACGGATTCAGCGGGCAGCCATCCAGATGCTGAAACCCGGAAATACTCTTGAAAAATACAACGAAGCGGTTGGGAATCTTGTTCAGGATGAGTTAATCGTTTTAGGGCTCATTGATGCCAAAGCGGTGAAAAAACAGCCTGAAGATGAACCATTATACAAAAAATATTTCATGCATGGCACGTCCCATTATCTCGGATTGGACGTCCATGACTATGGGAACAAATACCGCAAGTTTGAACCCGGCATGGTGTTTACATGTGAACCGGGTATCTATATCCCGGAAGAGGCGATTGGCATCCGTCTGGAAAACGACATCCTGATCACGAAAAACGACCCGATCGATCTGACTGAAGATATCCCGATCGAAGCGAACGAAATTGAAGCATTGATGAGCAAAGGATCTTAGGGTTAGGGCTCGCGGAAAAATTAAACCGACGAATATCGAATCACGAATAACAAGCGCCGAAGTATGGAATCGCTTCGCTA
>JAFDJF010000163.1 GCA_019307645.1 Deltaproteobacteria bacterium | reverse complement strand
CGCACCACAACTTTAGTCCCGCTGAAGCGGGATTCACTTTAGACACTTTAGATCACTTATGAAGACCGTGTGTCCATGTACACCCCTGCGGGGTGAAACCAATGCCGGGCCCTCAGGACCCGGATTCTTTACTTACTACGGCTTTTCAATACCTTTATTGTTTCGGCAATCTCCTTAGGTGTTACGCCCTGACGAAGGGTTTCCATCCTCTGCATAAGTTCGGCAAAGCGGACGCCTTCTGCCGCACTGATCCACTCCAGTTGAAGCCGTTCGGGCCTGATGCCAAGTTTCGACATCTTCCTGTGCACCTTTTCTATACGCTTTTCCGTCCACTTATTCGCGTCAATATAATGGCAGTCGCCAATGTGACATCCACTGACAAGGACTACCGGCGCCCCCTTCAAAAACCCGTCCCAGATAAACTTTTCATCCACTCGTCCGGAGCACATGGTCCTGATGAGACGTACATTAGGAGGGTACTGAAGTCTGGAAACGCCCGCATAGTCAGCCCCCGCATAGGAGCACCAGTTGCAGGCAAAAGCCAGAATCTTTTTCTCCGGTGTTTCCTCGAGAAGGGCGTCGATCTGAGTGAGGATCTGAGTGTCGGTGAAATGGTTCATTGTGATGGCGCCAAAGGCACACTCAGCAGCGCATGTCCCACACCCGGCGCAGGCAGCCGTATTTACGACTGCCGGAATTTTCTTTTTCACCTCAACGGTAATTGCATTATACGGACAGACCTCCGCGCATTTTCCGCACGACTTGCAAAGCTCCGGGATTACCTCCGAGGTAATTGGCTCTGTGGTAATTTCCCCTTTGTGCATCAAACGGATGGCCCGTGATGAGGCCGCGGAGGCCTGTGTAACTGACTCCCTGATGTCTTTGGGTGACTCAGCGCAGCCTGCATAAAAAATGCCGCGGGTTGCAGCGTCAACCGGTTGCAGCTTGGGATGGGCCTCGAGGAAAAAGCCGTCGGGGGTGAGCTGAAGTCCCAGCATCTCCTGAAGCCTCTGGGTGCTGCGTGCAGGTTTCATCCCGATGGCCAGAACAAGCATATCCAGATCGTATCTCTCAAGACTTCCCGTGGCAGTGTTTTCAACTGCCACACGCAGACCTTGATTCTCGTCCTGCTTAACAGTGCCGGGCAGGCCTCTAAGGTATTGTACGCCCAGTCTCCGGCTTCGTTTGTAAAGGTCTTCAAAACCTTTACCAAAGGCCCGGATGTCAATATAAAAGACCTTGATATCAATGTCAGGATAATGCTCTTTGAGCATAAGGGTGCTCTTTACCGTATTCATACAGCAGACATTTGAGCAGTACTCACTCCCCTTTCTGGCAGAACGGGAACCGACACACTGTACAAAGCCGACGGAACGGGGCCGCTTTCGGTCTGAAGGGCGGATGAGCTCTCCGCTGGTGGGCCCTCCGGCATTGATGAGGCGCTCAAATTCAAGGCTTGTCAGGACATTTTCAAAACGCGTATACCCATATTCGTCAAGCTCTGTGGGGTCGTAGACTTCCATTCCTGTCGCAACGATTATTGACCCCACCTTTTCCACAATCTCTTCATCAGACATGTGAAAGTTGATACAATTCTTGTCGCATGCCTCAACACATTTAGCACAAACGACCGGATTATGGCCCAGGCACTCGTTGATATTGATTACATATGCCGAAGGGACGGCCTGGGGAAAAGGAGAGAATATGGCCCGACGCGATGACAGACCAAGATTAAACTCATCAGGCCGAACAACAGGGCAGACCTTGACACAGTCCCCGCATGCGGTACATTCTTTTTCATCCACGTACCGGGCCTTTTTGAGAATGCTTACCTCAAAATTGCCGACATAGCCCTTGACGTCTGTCACCTGGCTCATTGTATGGAGCGTGATCCGGGGATGTCGACCGACATCCGTCATCTTCGGACCGAGTATTCAGATGGAACAGTCCATGGTGGGGAACGTCTTGTCAAGCTGGGCCATGGTGCCGCCGATTGACGGCGCCTTCTCCACCAGGACCACATCAAAACCATTATCCGCCATGTCCAGGGCCGCCTGTATCCCTGCGACACCGCCTCCGATAACCAGGGTCTTTTTGGTTAGAGGCAGGGTCTCTTCTTTAAGAGGCCGGAGAAGACGCGACCGGGATATGGCCATTTTTACCAGGTCTATTGCCTTTTCAGTGGCAGCATCCGGTTCATTCATGTGGACCCAGCTGCATTGTTCGCGAAGGTTGGCCATCTCAAGGAGATAAGGGTTAAGACCTGCTTCCTTGAGCATCTGCCTGAATGTGGGCTCATGAAGCCTGGGTGAACAGGAAGCCATCACGATGCGATCCAGTCCATGTTCCAGGATATCGTCTTTTATTTTATGCTGGCCCGGTTCGGAACAGGCATAGCCGATATCACTTGAAACAACCACCCCATCTTCCTCGGAAACAGATTCCATCACCTTCTGACAGTCCACGGTTTGGGCGATATTCAGGCCGCAGTGGCAGACATAGACGCCAATGCGTGGCTGTTCTTCCGGATTACCGGAAACCTTCGCAATATTTCCTTCCATTTTCTTCCTCTATGATATTAGGATGATACCATGTTAGACCACCCCTCACCCTAACCCTCTCCCCTCAATGGGAGAGGGGATTTATCAGGAAAACTTCCCTATTCTCCCTTGCCCCTTGAGGGGAGAGGGTCGGGGGTGAGGGGTGTAAAATAAAAGCAACGTCCTAAATTAACGGCTAATACTCCTGAACTTGATGCATATGCGCAAACGGCGGGACACAATTCGTCAAACAACAATCCAAAATCCAAAACCCGAAATCAAAAATCACTCCTCATTCCCACTGAATCGTCTTTGCCAGAACGCTGGTGAGGTCCATCATTTCCATGCTGAGTTCTTCTCCGAAGAATGGATCCTCCATCGCACAACTGAAATGGATCTGGCACTTGGGGCAGGCCGTGACCAGCACGTCACTTTTCGTATCCCGGGCCTGTCTTATTCGCCTCATCTGCAAAGCCTTACTGAATGAATCGCAACTGGTCCATGCGCAATTGCCGCAGCAGATGGCGCTTACGCCTTTATCCTCCATTTCATTAAAACTGTCCGGAGCAATTCGTCTGATCAGCTTTCTCGGGAGATCGGCACGATCTTCAAAGCGGCTTAGCCGGCACGGATCCTGAAACGTTATGGTTTTATTTAATTTTTTGAATCCAACAGCACCTTTGTCGATCTCTTTTTCCAAAAGGTCAAATATATGGGTGACCTCAAAATCAATTTCAATGCCCTGTTTCGGATAGTCATGCGCAAGGGTCCGGTAACATTCAGGACAGGCCGTCACGACCCTTTTAATACCCGCCTGGTGAATGGCCTCTACGTTTAACTCTGCCAGCTTCAGAAAGTTTTCCTTGTCTCCGGACCACAAAAGATCATGACCGCAGCATCGCTCACCCTGAAGCACTGCCGGATAGATGTCAAAAAAGTTGAGAAGCCGGAGGCTGTCTACCAGGATATCCATGGTCTGAACCTTCAGGTGTCTCCTGAAGAAGATATCAAAGTAGGGAGCGCATCCGCCGAAAAAGAGGACGTCGCTCTCAGGGTCAAGCTTGATGTCCTTGGGCAGCCATTCCCAGTGCCTGATCTCAAGATCTTTCGTGGTCATTGTCCGCATCAGAGACTGGAAAAAACCGCCGTGGGCCCTAATTTCCTGCAGTTTCATCTTTCGCAGGAGATGACGCATATCCTGAATAAAGTTGGGGAAGTTGACTGCCGAAGGACACCTGTCGTAACACAATCCACAGGTAAGGCATGCCCAGATGTCTTTTTGTACCAGATCCGAGTGAATATCGCCCGCGATAACGGTGTTGGCTATGGCCCGGGGGGAAAAGGGCTTGCCGGACAGAGTCAGGGGGCATGCAGATGAGCATTTTCCGCAATCCTGGCAGGCATAAATATCATGGGCAATCACGATCTGTTTGATAATGTCACGGCCATCGGTTATGGGAGCAGTTTTCGGCGCAGGAGTTACGGGGCTTTTGCCGATAGTCTTTATTACGTCGCAAAAATCTGTCAGGAACCGAAGAAGGCTTTCTGATTCATCAGGCATAAAGTTGCCTAATCGGAGGCGGTCCTGCCTGAGACCCAGCAAATCGAGAATCCCCTGGGCTTCCTCCACATTATTCAGGGAAGTATCGGTCCCTGTACCGTAGCGGCATGCTCCCGGTTTACAACCAACCATTGCCACGCCGTCTGCACCCATCTCAAAGGGCCTGAGTAAAAGGGCCTTGCTGATCCGTCCCGCACAGGGGATTCGGACCATTTTTATTTCTGCCGGTATCTGCGCCCCGGTATCCTGGAGTGTCTGGTAGGCCGCATGAGGCCCCCAATTGCACATGAAAAGGATAATTTTTAGATCAGTCGTCATGTCCTTATTTCCGTTTTTTCACTCTACCAGCAGTTCTTCGAGCATCTGCACGAGGCTGTATTCTGCACGATAGGGGCTGTCTGCGGCATTGGTCGGGCAGACTGAGATACAGTTGCCGCATCCTTTACACAGGGCCTCGTCCACCTCTGCATACCAGCCGCCGACATCATTGCTGTGAAAGATAATGGCCTGATAGGGGCAGTGCTGAATGCACCGTCCGCAGCCCCGGCATCGGTCTTTATCCACCACCACAATATACCCCCTGCTCGGCCTGGGCCCTTGCGGCATGATTGCTGCTGCAAGGACAGCGGCTGCGGCACCCTTTTTTCGCTCAGACACATGGATGCCGGATGGACTTGCCAGAAAAAGCCCTGCAATCGAGGTTGTCCCTGGAAAAAGGAAGGGGGTTCCTGAAATACCCCGCTTCTGCATTGAATAGGCGACTTTACGCCCTGCGAGGCCCTCCTGGGGCCTATAAGGGAACTTAGGGTCGTATCTTTCCCCGACAATGACGGCGCCCACTTGCAGGATCTGGGGAGAACCGTTTGACTCCACAAAGACCTGAAAATTGCCCAGTGCCCCGCTTACACCCCTGACTGAGGACCCCTCAAAGCAGTGGATATTTATATGCTTCAGTTTATCTGACAAAGGTTTTTCAGGGGTTCCGAACATGAGGACTTCAAAGCCTGTTCTAGCAAGGGTTAGGGCGCTGTTGGTTGTTGCCTCTGTCTCCCCTATAACAGCAGTGGCGAAATTATAGGTCCTTGCAGGACTCGGAAGCGGCCTTAATACCCTTGCCCTGTGTATGGAGCGTTCTATCATCCCCACAAAATGGCCTAATGCTTTGGATTCGTCATCTTTAATGTGAGGGAGCACCTCGCCCCTCAGATTGCACGTTTCTACCATGGCACGGCTGATCCCCGATCCTCTGAACAGGTCATCTTTCAGGCGGCTGCGCTGGTCAGTGCAGGCACTGCATATAAAATCAAGTGGACAGCACACGCATGAGGCAAGAACTACGCGGGTAATGCTTTTTTCGCGGATAGTTCTCAGAATGTTTGCAGTTCCTTCCTGGAGGCATACCGCCGGGACAACTTCGGCATGAATAACATCATCCTCATCGATTAATCTTTTGACATATTCGTCCATACTGTCGAGCCAGCCCAATGAATCGTTGCACCGGCACACAAAAACTCCGATACGGATTCTCGGCGACAGATCCGGGTCGGGCGGAGGAACGGAAACTCCCTGTCCTTTGGGCCGCTGGGAGGTCCCTCCCAAAAGGATCATAACCTTGGCGGCCGCAGCAAAACCCCGTGTGACCATGGCATATACGTCTGTTTTTGCGGCCTTGGGACCATATGCCCGGATCACATCTTCACCTTTTATGGGTGGCGCTGCCTCCGGATCAGCAATGATGACTGCCCCGGCATTCTCAAAGACTTCTTCTGAATGTGCCTGAAAGTGATTAATCGCACCGATTTGACTGCAGGCTTCAGTACAAATCAGACACTCGGAACAAATCCCGCACTGTAGACAACGGCCGGCATCAAACAGAACTTGTGCTTCGCTCAGCCCCAGGGATACTTCCGAGAAGTCCTCGCATCTAACTGCCGGTTGTCTCTCCGGCATTTCAGGTCGTGCTATTGAAGGAATGTCTGATGGGATATCGGGGAAATCCGTGTCCTTTGGCCTCGAAACTATGTTTATCAGTTCTTCTTCTCTGCCAAATCTCCTGTGAACCGAGCGGGCCACTGCCCGACCCCTTGCCATTGCATCCACCACGGATGATGGCCCCGTAGCGGCATCTCCTGCTGCATA
>JAFDJF010000757.1 GCA_019307645.1 Deltaproteobacteria bacterium | reverse complement strand
CTCAATGCCTCCGCCTGAGACGATGTAGGTCTTGAAGCCATTTGTCCTCAGATAAGCTAAGACCTCTAACATCGGCTGAAAAACCAAGTCCGTGTATGGCCGGCCGGTCTTAGGATGTTTTGCCGTGGCCAGCCAATTCTTTATGGTTTGTTCGAATTCCTCGGTTGTGTTACCGGCATGTGTAGCCATTAGGAGTTCCAATATTCCCTTCATGCCTGAGGCGGCGAGCGCTTGCATGTCGTTTTCGAGGACGGCTTTAAACGGTTGTTGGGTCTTCCATGCAGGGTTCTTCGGCGCAAGTTCCTTCACCTGGTCGATGGCAAATAAGATCTGAAAATAAAGTGGCTGTTCGCTCCAGAGCGTGCCGTCGTTGTCGAACACAGCGATGCGTTCCGGATGAGGGACGAAGTCCGGCGAACCAGGGTTCGTGACTTTCTCGACAAAGGCAACAATGGACTGCCTGGCCTTGCCCTCGTTCCACGACGGGAGCGGATCGGCGGCCTGAACCTGCACTCCCGCCAGCATGAGGAAAGCATACACGACGACGAACACTGCAATAAGTTTTCTCTTCATAATGTCCTCCTTTGGTGATTTTCAGTCAAACTTTTAAAAAATCATCTTGGGTGCAAGCGAAGGTCCGATTTCAGAAAAAATAAGACGCATACAATATGTTGGGTTCCATTTTTCAGTCTTCAAAACTAGGGTAGATTGAGCTTTGAAGCTCGTGAACGTCGCACATTGAACGCCGAATTTGACACGCCAGGTAGGAGTGCGGAAGTTTCGCTTCCGCACTCCTTTTTCTCAATGGAGGCCACTTTAACAGTGAACTTCATGACAATTTCCCTGAACGTAACAGCCCTTCCCGGGTGTCGTCATGACTGGTGAGTCTCATGTTCCCTCTTACGCTTTCCTGATATGCCAATGAACAGAAACACTACCCAGATGGAAATACCGAATCGCGGCTCGATGAATGACAGAAGACAGGAGATCAGGGCAACGACCGGCATCCCGATAATGATTCGTTTTACAGAGCGATCTCCGCCCCTCCGAGTCTCAGACTCACCATGCGGTTTCTCCGACAGGAACCACATTCCGGCAAGTGCGAGACCAGCAGCGATGTAAGTGACAGAGAAGATGATGACCGACAGCGGCTGATCGGAATGTTCGCTAATGAGCGAGGTCGGAAAGGGGATGAAGGAAATGGCTCCCAGGAAGACGAAGTTCACCGCCGTAAAGCCTCTGGATTTTTTCTCGTCTCTTTCGACAATGCTGTTCTGCGTGATCCACAGGCGACACAAAATCGCAAAACTGATGAGCCAGGAGAAAAAATGTGGCAGTTGTGCCAGGATCGCCTGAGTAAAAATCTTGCGTGTTACGGGACTTTCAAGCTCAGGCAGTTTGAGGTCGAGCACCAATAGGGTCATCGCAATCGCAAAAACCCCATCGCTAATTCCCCCGATACGCCCTACGTTAAACCATTGCTGTTTCATATCAGTCTCCTTGTACTTTTGCTCCGATAATCGCCCCGAGTAGTAAGGGGACAATATGGAGCAGCGATAATACGGATCCTCCCATCCCTGCTACAACGCCAATAAGCGGAAGCGTCATGAGAAATTCAACCAGGACAAACAAGGTGATACCGGAGATGAGCGCCGGCATAAAGATCGCGAGAACGGCATTTTTGATTCCGCCGGCTTTAAGCTGTTCCAGCAGGCGACTTTTTAAGAAGTTAGCGCTCCCAATGGCATCATGCAGCACGCGGCAGGTCACGCCGCGGCCAGTTGCCCGCAAAAGGGCGGCCCCCACCTCGTCCGCCATGCCGTCTTCAGTCCAGATGTAAAACTCGAGGTGGCATAATCTTTTGGCACGGTCTATGTCGAGCGTATCTCAAAAATAACGTAACAGGATAAATCATCATCGCTGTATTTTCCGTTGTGATGAGCTGTATTCTTAGATTCCGTTCCGGTATCTATTCTGATATTATCCGTCATTATCATACCCCGTTAATACAAAGGTTTCACCCTCGAAATATTCGTTCAGATCCAGGTTCACTTCCGTTCTTAATGGAACAAAAAAAAAAAAAAAGCATACCATTG
>JAFDJF010000756.1 GCA_019307645.1 Deltaproteobacteria bacterium | reverse complement strand
TGTCAGAAGCACGTAAACTGTCCGGGTTTGTAGCACAAGATCTGTCCGGTTTGTTATGGTCACCTGTGGAGGTGACAAATGAGACGGACAGAGATACTACAGGAGATCCGGAAGATGCGATTTGAAGAGGTGTATTTTGGATGGAATGAGAGTCGGTTGACCCAGGAGGAAGCGGCGCGGATTTTGGGCGTGTGCGATCGGACATTTCGTCGTTACATTGATCGGTACGAACATGGTGGTATGGAGGGTCTGTCGGACAGGCGTTTGACTCAGGCCTCATTTCGTCGAGCGCCGGTGGATGAGGTGTTTGCTGTTTCAGATTTGTACAGGAAGCGACACCGAGGTTGGAACGTGAAGCATTTTTATGGGTGGTATCAGCGTGATGGGGGACAGCGGAGCTACACCTGGGTGAAGAATACGCTTCAGACAGCCGGGTTGGTTTCCAGAGCCAGAAAACGGGGTGCCCATCGCAAGCGTCGGGAACGAGTCCCCATTCCCGGCATGATGCTGCATCAGGATGGGAGCAATCATGAGTGGGTTCCCGGCAAGAAGTGGGATCTGATCGTGACGATGGATGATGCGACCAGCTATCATTATTCCATGTTTTTTGTTGCCGAGGAGGGAACGGTCAGCAGCTTTCAGGGGATCAGGGAGGTCATTGTTCATCATGGTCTATTCAGCTCTCTTTATACCGACCGTGGGAGTCATTACTGGTTTACTCCGGAAACAGGAGGCAAAGTAAGCAAAACGCAGCTTACCCAGTTTGGAAGGGCCATGAAGCACCTGGGGATTGATATGATCCCAGCCTATTCTCCGGAAGCAAGGGGTCGGAGCGAACGAAACTTCAGTACACACCAGGAGAGACTCACAAAGGAACTGGCCTTACATGGCATCCTCACAATGGAAGCCGCCAACCGGTATCTGGCCGAAGTGTATCTGCCGGCATTCAATGCCGAGTTCATGCAGCCGGCGGCCGAGGAGGGAACTGCGTTTATAAAGTGGATTGGCGCAAATCTCGACGATATCCTTTGTGAACAGCATGAACGGACAGTGACGGCTGACAACTGTGTCAGCTTTGAGGGGAAAACGCTGCAAATCCCTGCTGACAGGTATCGATGCCATTACGTGAAGGTCAAGGTGAGAGTCCATCGCTATACCAATGGAGATCTTGCCATCTTCCACGGTCCGCGCAAGCTGGCTGATTATGACACACAGGGAAAACTAAAAGAAATGCCTTCTGTCTCTCGGGAGATAGTCAGAACTCTCTATAAAACAACTCTCCCAAAACAGAAAAAGCGGACAATTCATTTGCTACAAAAGCGGACAATTCTATTTGTTGACAACAGGATGTTATGTAATCCCAAATCCCGACATTAATTTTTTCTGCGGAGCTTTTTTGTTATTTTTGAGAACTTTGGGGACGTTCTGGACTACGTTAACTTACTCTTTTTTTTCTCTCACCCCGGTTAACTCCGCCTACGGCTGACCGTTGAGCGGTGTGATCGGGGCCGCGTCTTGATTAGCGCATCAAACATGAGGCAATTGGGGATGTAGTCAACTTATAAACTTGTAATAGGGAGTACGTTCATGCTCGTCTTGCCGGCAAGACTCATTTTGGATTGCGGATTGCGGATTGCGGATTTCCTTTTGGGATTTTTGGGGCACTCATTAGTTTATAAGTTTCATATTTTTTAGACCCGAAAAACAGGTTATGGGTGGTAAAAACAGGGTGTGGATTGGGGGGATTTATACCCAATTTTCTATGCTAAGGCCGTCAACTCGCTTAAACTCCTTTTCATTATTGGTCACCAATATCCAGTTAAGGCTCAAAGCGTGGGCGGCAATCAATAAGTCGTTGCTTCCGATGATGTTTCCTTTTTTCTCAAGGGTTGAACGCACATCACCGTAGGTAACGGCGACTTTTTGATCAAAAGCACGGATTTCCAGCAGTTCTGCCAGTTCATTTAATTTGGCGATATTCCCTTCAACCTGTTGACTTTTTTTTGCACCATTCATTAATTCGGCAAATGTTATGGCAGACATGGCAAGCTGCCCCGGCTGTAACATCTCCAACCGTTTCAGAACACTTCCAGGCTTACGTTTGATAATGTAAATGCAAATGTCGGTGTCCAGCATGTACATCAAAACGTTTCCCGTTCCTGAATGGCAGGCTGTTGCCGTCCATTCTCCATAAAATCATCTGATAACTCGGTTAAGAGCTCAAAAACCCGGGACAAATTCTGCGGTTTATTTGTGAGAACAACCTCATTTCCTCTCCGAAAAATCTGAACCTCAGACGTATCGAATTGGAACTCCTTGGGTAATCGTACGGCCTGGGAGTTACCACTTTTGAATATTTTAGCAGTGTTCATAATACCTCCACCATTAATGATGTATATACACCAAGTATATACAATCAGTATGATTTGTCAAGCTTCCCGTTATATTCTGGAAGTGGGTCGCGGTAGGAATGCGGGTTGCCCCGCACCTCCAGTAAGTCGCGGAATGAGTTAGCTCATAGGTCATAGGTAGTATTGAGGAGCGGAAACGTTTTAAGTCCTTCCGACTGAGCGGCACGGGCGAGCCTGTCGTCGAAACAGGCAAATACGAAATCTTCAGGAAGCCTTTCATGGATCACCATTGCCGATGCGAGATGGATTGCGTCGAAGCCTCTAAGTGGATATCCTTTAACCACCCGATCAATGTATCCATTGAGCTCGTCGCTGACCTCTACACGGATAAAGCTCTCCCAGTCCTGGTGAAATGAGTCTATTGCTTTCCGGATCAACGTATCCGCAATATCCGCGTCCCGTTTCTTTCGATACATGGAAGCCATCGTTTCCGCGTAAGCAACGAAAGATGTAACGATTTGCGTGGCCGATTTCCATCTGGAGAGGACCTCATCGGAATAAGGCTCCCTGAAGTATCGTTTCACCAGTGCGCTCGTATCGAGGTACAGAATCATCAGTCGATCACCGCCGGTCCTCGATTACCATTTCCGAAACGGGCTTTCCCGGGACTTCTACCGCCGAGATACGGTCTTTCAGTATGCTCCGACTCGGCAACGCGATCAACCCTCTCTGGACCAAGGGCCCCAGTGCTGCGTAGATGGACTTATCCCCCTGGTTTTCCTTCACGATGCGGGCAACAGGCCTTCCCCTGTCAGTGATCATAATCTCTTCTCCGGCTTTCACCTGGTTTAAAAGCCGACTCAGGTTGTTCTTAACGTCCTTGATTCCCGCACTGATCATAATGGCCCTCCTTCTGGTAGCTACTTTTTATATTATAGTAGCTACCTTCAATCCTATAGTCAAGTGTTTTATTCAGTG
>JAFDJF010000162.1 GCA_019307645.1 Deltaproteobacteria bacterium | reverse complement strand
TCAAGGTCAAGGAAGATCAAAATTTTAACCGCAGGCGCCACGAAGTAAGTGCCCTTGGGGTGAATATATGTAATATTTTGAGGATTAAAATTTTTTTCTGACGCAGAGATTGACTAAAAAGACAGTTTTCGTTCGGGCACTAACTACGCCTCATCCCTCAGGACTTGTCAGCCTCCGGCTGATTTGAAAGCCTTATATACGGAACTTTTTCCGAAATCGTCTAAATATTGACTTTTTACGAGACCATCAATATCTGAGCGATTAAAATCTGGAGTAGTCTATGATACAGTCGGTTATTTTTCAGTCTCTCGGTGGTTTGGGGATGTTTCTTTTTGGCATGAAGATTATGTCTGAAGGTCTCCAGAAAGTCGCCGGGAAAAAGATGCGTCAGGTTCTCAGTATGGTCTCCAACAACCGATTTATTGGTTGCGGTGCTGGGGCGCTTGTAACCAGTATTGTCCAGAGTTCCAGCGCCACAACGGTGATGTTGGTGAGCTTTGTTGATGCAGGACTAATGACTTTTGTCCAGGCCATCGGTGTCATTCTAGGTGCAAATATCGGGACGACGGTCACTGCCCAGTTAATCGCCTTCAAAATCACGGCCTATGCCCTGCCTGCCATTGCAGCCGGTGTCCTGTTAAAGTTCTTTTTAGGTAGGGGAAAACGGGTCTATGTCGGGGATGTCCTCTTGGGTTTTGGGCTGGTCTTTTTCGGATTGGCCACCATGAAGGGCGGGTTTGCACCGTTAAAGGAAAGCGAGACGTTTATCTCCTTTTTTACAAAGTTTAATGCGGATAATTATCTGAATATTCTGCTGTGTGTTCTGGCGGGCACAATACTTACTATGGTTCTGCAGAGTTCAAGTGCCACGGTAGGGATCACGATGGTGCTTGCTACGCAGGGTCTATTGGATTTTCCGACCAGCGTTGCTGTAATTCTCGGGGATAATATAGGGACAACAATTACAGCGGAGCTGGCCAGTGTGGGAGCAAGCATTAATGCACATCGAACTGCCAGGGCCCATACACTCTTTAACGTACTTGGTGTTTTTAATATAATTCTATTTTTCCCTTTGTTTCTGAAACTTGTTGTTTGGCTCACAAGCACCACACTTGGTATCGGGCCGCCGGATCTTATCGTAGGGGAAGAGAAGCCCGACATTGCGAGGCATATCGCCAACTCCCATACCTTGTTCAATGTTGTGAACGCATTGTTTTTCCTTATGATTTTGCCCTACCTGGTAAAGGTGGCCATATGGCTCACACCGCACAAAAAAGGAGAAGCAGAGCTGGAAGAACTGCATAAGATTAAATACATGGATTCAGGGTTTATTGATACGCCGACGGTTGCCATCGAGCAAGCCAAGGCAGAGATCATCAGGATGGGTGAATCTGTGCAACTGATGTATGATGATGTGATAAATTCTCTCGAACCGCGGAAGCTTAAAAAATTAGCCAAATGGAGAAAAAGAGAGGACGCCATTGATATCCTCCAAAAGGAGATCACCAAATTCCTCATACAAGTAGGGCAAAAAAATATAATGCATGAAGAGTCCAGAGAGATATCCTCCTTATTACGAATGACAAACAATCTGGAAAGGGTTGGCGATTCAATCGAAAATGTTGCTGAACTGATCGAGGAACTCATTGAACAGAATCTGACCTTGTCTGAAGGGGGAATGAACGATTATAAAGAAATCTCCAAAGGGGTTCGGAAGTTTATTGATTTTACGATCGACTCCATGAAGCAAAAAGACATAAACCTCATGGACAAGGCCCTGGCCCTGGAAGCTGACATCAATCGCATGAGAGAGGAGATGAGAGGGAATTATATGGTACGGCTGCATAGCGGTGTTTGCGCAGTGGATCCGGGCCTGATTTTGATTGATATGCTTACGGCCTTTGAGAAGATGGGAGACTACTGTTTCAATATCGCCCAAGCCGTGGCAAAGGTCAAATAGTGTATGGGTGAGCCAATTAACTCTATTCAAAGGACATCCGCTTCTTTTATCGATAATACATTGTAGCTACCCAGGTTCAGGGTTCAAGGTTCACGGTTAAACCCGATTTTATCGGGATTTTCTTCATGTTTCCAGAGCGACATAGCGTTTTCCTTGGACTTTGTGTGCAAAACCGTTTGGCATATCAAAAAACCGGATGAACAGGGTATTTGTGTAAAGAATAAAGCCCTTTCTTCATTGCTTTTAACCTTGACTGTCGGAGCGAAGCGTAGATCCCGTCTGAAGCGAAGCGAAAGCGGGAAACCGTGAACCTTATAACCTGAATAGTTTCAATACATTTTCGTAGCTCTTTCTGATATATACCTACAAAATTGTAATTTATGTTTTCCGTATCCAAACCCACAAAATTATAACCAGCTGAAATCTCTACTTTAATTGATTTTATCACCTTTGGCACCAAGATTGCTATTGTAGATAGTGTCTATCCAGAAATGAGATATTTTGTTCGAGTTCAAGTCGAAGACCCCGGACCTTGAGCGGGGGAGGATGAGGATTTTAACCGGAGGCGCCACGAAGTAAGTGCCCTTGGGGTGAATATATTGTAATATTTCGAGGACTAAAATTCGAATCTGACACAGAACTCGGGCAAAACAGTCAGTTATGGATGGGCACTAGATAGCGAACTGAGTTTTATGAAGAATTATTTTTGATGGACAGGAGGGGATACTAATGAACTGCCAGACCAAAGAAGATGTAATGAAAATCGTAAAGGAAAAGGATATCAGTTTTATTCAATACTGGTTCACTGATGTTTTGGGTGTTCTGAAAAGTTTTGCCATTACACCTTCAGAACTTGAAGAGGGAATGACGGAGGGAATGGGATTTGACGGATCCTCTATTCAGGGTTTTGCCAGGATCGAGGAAAGCGACATGATCGCAAAACCCGATCCTACTACATTCCAACTGGTCCCATGGAGAAGCGGGGATAGGCCTGTAGCCAGGATGATTTGCGACATTTTGAATCCGGATGGAACAGCTTATGAAGGAGACCCTCGATATGTATTCAAGCGGCTCTTGAAAAAAGTGGCAGACCAGGGCTACACATATTACATCGGTCCTGAGCTGGAATATTTCTATTTCAAAGACAATCATTCAACTGAGATAATTGATACCGGTGGCTATTTTGACTCCCGGCCTTTGGATATGGCCGGAACCCTGAGAAGAGAGACCATCTTTGCTCTGCAGGACATGGGAATTCAGGTGGAATACAGCCACCATGAAGTCGCTCCCAGTCAGCATGAAATTGACCTTCGTTATAACGAGGGCATGAAGATGGCAGATAATACCATGACCTACCGACTGGTTGTAAAAGAGATCGCCACACAGCACGGGGTATATGCCACGTTTATGCCCAAACCCATTTTTGGAGAAAATGGCAGTGGGATGCACGTGCATCAGTCCCTTTTTAAAGGCAGCCGAAACGCCTTTTATGACCCGAATGACAAATACAATTTATCTGATTTGGCCAAACACTATATTGCCGGGTTGTTGCGTCACGCCCCGGAGATCACAGCCGTAACCAATCAGTGGGTCAACTCATACAAACGCCTGGTTCCCGGTTATGAGGCTCCGGTGTATGTATCCTGGGCCAGGAGAAATCGATCTGCCATGATTCGAGTGCCCATGTATAAACCGGGGAAAGAAACCGCAACTCGGATTGAATTTCGCTCACCGGATCCTTCATGCAACCCTTATCTTGCTTTTGCTGTTATGCTGGCTGCAGGGCTTGAAGGCATTGAGAATAAATATGAATTGCCGGACCCCATTGAAGAAGACATCTTTGAAATGAACCCGGCCGAGAGACAGGCGCACGGGATTACGGACTTGCCGGGGAATCTTTATGCGGCTATTCTGGAGACTGAGAAGAGTGAACTCGTACGAAAGACATTGGGCGATCACGTATTTAATAAATTTATTGCCAATAAAAAAATTGAATGGGATGCTTTCAGGACCCATGTCAGCCAGTTCGAACTTGATAAATACTTGGCAATTTTATGATAGAGCCTTTGTAACTGATATCACCATGGGAAGGAGTATAGGGAATCATGAAAGATGACACCATGTCCGTAATTGGGCAGAGCCTTTTTAACTTTCAGGCGGCTTTGAAGCAGTCCGGTTCCAGCATGGAGGACTACCTGGATAAGTATTACTTTAATAAATGGATGGGGGATGCACTTTATGCTGCCATGTCTCTAAGGACGACCTTTGTGACTGCGATGCACCAGTTTTTGGCAGATGAGGGGCTGTTTAATCTTGAACGGATACAAATGAGCCCGGTGACCGATCCACTTGCCCATGATGTGGAACATACCCCCAACATTAGTTATAAGGGTCAGCTGTATGTTATGACACACAGTATGATCTATTCAAAGTTTCTGGCCTGTCACAACCCCAAGATTAAGGGCGTCTTTGTGGATTCGCCAAACATCAGGCTGGAAATTGAAAGCCCCGACAGGCTGCAGCGGGGCAAGTACCTGATCGATTTCAGCCAGATGGACGTTGAGGTGAGGAGGAACCGTGACATCGATCTTGAAACCTACCTGAAGGAACCGGATAAGGTGAAGAAGATCCTTTCTGAAGATATGGAAAAGGGGATTGATTTGTTTGAGCGCCTGATTATCCACGCAATGGGCAAACTGGTGGAGAACAATGAGGATGACCTAAGGGCCCTCGGAGTTGCCATTGAAGTGCCAAAACAGCCATTCCCCCGCTTCAAGTGGGACGCGTCCAAAAAGAAATACGGCCCCGGCTTTGAGATTAAGCTGGGAGAAGACACTGAAGCGCCATTTTTTTGGATAACAGGACTTTTGAGGGAGAACTACGATTTGGTCTATCCCTATCTCAGGCCGGAGGGAAAAGTTTCGCTATCTGAGGTTAACTCAGACATGATATACAACTATGATATTTGCGCAAAGAGTATTATTCGGGATACAGGCAAACAGACCCCGGCGCTTGAGATCCTGTCCGGTGCGGTCAGGGAATGGGTTTATGAGGCGATTGTGGAACGGTTGCTTGATAATGAAATCATACCTGCCAGACCGGTTATTTTTGAAGGAAATATCAAGAATATCGATGAATTCGGGGGTTACGGTCCATTCCTGATGATGGCTGCAAAAAAGGATAACCAGGGTCGTAACACATTTCCCGAAACTTTTGGAGGGGGCATTGGCGTGGAAAGAACCCTTTATGCCATTTCCCGGGGTCCGGTTCTTGAAAAGATTGATGATATCACCTGTTTTGGGAAGAACCCTGACAGCCATCAGATCTATATGTTTTAGAGTAACAACATATTTAAAACTTTATCCCGGGCCTGCTGGAGGAAATAAGGCTTTTCCATCAGTGGGCCTATTTATGCATACAGAAATTGCAAATTTCTTTGAAAAAGGATTAAGAGTTCGCGTAAGATAAAGGCACGGGGTTTTGAGGGCTGAAATTAGAAACACTCAGGTAGATAGGCTGTAGGCATTTAGACTGTGAGGTACCGCAGGAAAAGGTTTTGGGCGCCCTGCTTCGATCAATGCGCAGATAGCGCAGGGTTCGGAAACTAACAGCCTTTAGCCTACAGCCTAAGCAACCTGAACAGTTACAATTTCCGGATGCACAACTGTCAGTAGAAAGGAATCAAACAGAAATGACCGACAACGATCAGCGGCCTACCGTTGCTCTTTTTTATTGCCAGAATGTTCCCGAAAGTAGAGAACGGCACCGACAGCTTCTAGAAAAAAAATATGGTCATAGGATTCGGCTTTTCCCTATCCCCTGTAGCGGAAGACTGGAGCCGGTACATCTGCTTAGAGCTTTGGAAGAGTTCGCTGATATCGCTTACTTGATTACCTGCCCCGAGGGCGCCTGCCGTTATTTTGAGGGAAATCAGAGGGCAAAAAAACGGGTGGAGAGGACTCAGGAAATCATTGCCGGCATAGGCCTTGAAAAGGAACGTGTGGGGATTGTCATAGGCTCAGCAGAAAACCCCAGGTCGCTTGCCGATCTGGCAGAAGAAATTCTGGAAAAGGCGTCAGAAATAAAACCGTCGCCGGTATTTAAACAGGCCAATGGATGATAGTTGAGTTGTAACTCAGGTTCAAGGGTTCACGGTTCAGGGGCTTGTGGAACAACTGTGTGAACCGCTGAACCTTGAACCTAACAACCTGAGTAGTTACGGAGAATCTTACCATGATTACTGCTGAACAGAAGCCCATTAATGAAATCCGGGGGATGATAGCGCCTTAC
>JAFDJF010000755.1 GCA_019307645.1 Deltaproteobacteria bacterium | reverse complement strand
GCGTCAAACAACCTATTATAAAGTCTGCCATTTTCCTTTGGTACTAAACCGGTTTTAACAAATGCTGGTTAAAAAAGGCTTTTATCCCTGTATGTTTGCTTGAGGCAAGTCCTTTTCTTGCCAGCAGAGCTGTTACGACATAATAGCATGCGTAATACAGGCGATTTGCGCATGAGTTCCAATGCCGTTCCCGTTGCATTAAAAGAGCCTCTTCAAATGTTTCACGGGCGCGTTCAATTCGGTACCGAACTAAATCTTGAAGGTGTTCCTCTGTCACAGCGAAACTCCCTCCTGTTCTACTATGCGTTTGAAGGGCAGGACAGAGTACCTGGGTGAATTCCATTCATCATGGGTCCTTACTATGCTGCTTAAAACCGTATCAGTCTTCAATTCCAGATCGTACAGGCAGTTCTTTAATTCCACAATCTGATCTCGATCCAGTGGTTGATCTACAAGTATAAGAAAATCCCAGTCTGAAATTGGGCCTGCATCACCTCGCGCACGTGAGCCGTAAAGTATGACTTCAGCGCCAGGAACAATAGAATGGATCTGTTGTTCAACTTGTTTTAGAAGACTTTCGTCAGCCTGTGGCCACTTTTTTATATTGTTATGTGATTTCATTTATATTTAGACAGAATTAAATGGATTTACCTGATAATTATCATTTCTTTCCCGCCTGTGTGGCTGGGTTATCCTTTCAAATATTTATGCGGTTCTATATCATGAAATTTCTTTTGAATCAATTTATAAAATTGTTTCCCAATTTTATATAACGTCAGGCACTCAGCATAGACTGAGTGCCTGACTCTGAAAAATGGGATTTCCTATCCTGAAAATCCTGTTACCCATAGTATGATCTTTTAATCTTTATATATTTTTTGAGTAACGGATACGGAATTTGTCGAAAAAGGTGTTGGGACTGAAATACACTAATGGCAGTGTTTTCAGGCCTGAGTTCATATCTCAAAAAAAGCAAGAAACGAGCCGTGATTGTTCTTGATGAGTTTCAACAGATCATCAGGGTTATAAGCTCGAAGCAGAATTTCGTACCATTATCCAGCAGCAAGATCGGATTGCATTCGCTTTTCTCGGAAGCCGAACGCAATTGCTCAAAGATATGTTCAGCAACGAGAAGAGGCCGTTTTACCATGCAGCCGAGATTATGGAGTTAGGACCCATTGAGACGGAGGACATGCCAACCTGATAAAAAAGGATTTGATCCGGAAAGGCAAAGGCAGAGAATATTATGTGGCAGATAACTTTTTACACGAGTGGATCAGGATGGTATCGAAATAAAAGAAAGGGAAGACCACCTCATGATAAGGCGGCTCTCCCCTTGACGCAGAAGGGAAAGTTCCCTATACTTAACGTCACCAAAAGCGAATTCTTATCAGGTACATGAGGATCCTATTCTATGGCAGACTATTTGTTGCAGCACGAGGGTGCTATTCGGTTAGGTTTTTTTGTGGGTATTTTTCTGGCGGTAGCCCTGGTAGAGGTGGTTGACCCTCGCAGACCATTGACTACCTCCAAGGCCAGCCGATGGTTTTCCAACATCAGCATCGTGGTCATGAACACGGTCCTGCTGAGGGTTATCTTTCCGATCGGTGCCATCGGCACTGCTGTGTGGGTGGAAAGACAGGGCTGGGGGCTGTTCAACAGTCTGGCGTGGCCCTTCTGGACGGAAGTGGCGCTGTCGGTGGTCTTCCTGGATTTCATTATTTACCTTCAGCACGTTATGTTTCATGCGGTTCCGGTCTTGTGGCGGCTACACATGATGCACCACGCGGACATGGACTACGATGTGACCACGGGCACACGGTTTCATCCCATTGAGATCATTATATCCATGGCAATCAAGGTGTCGGCCATCGCACTGATCGGAACGCCGGCCTTGGGGGTGATTTTGTTTGAGATCCTGCTCAATGGCACGGCCATGTTCAATCACGGCAACTTCTACATCCCCCTGGGTCCGGACCGTGTACTGCGTTTGTTCGTGGTCACTCCGGACATGCACCGCGTACACCACTCGGTTTTTCCCAGTGAAACCAACGCCAATTTCGGGTTCAACCTTCCCTGGTGGGACAGGCTCCTTGGGACCTACAAGGCGCAACCGACCAAGGGACACGACGGAATGACCATTGGGTTGAATCAGTTTCGGGATCCGTCGCGTCTAACCCTAGGCCATCTATTGATCATGCCCTTTGTAGGCAAGCAGGGCGCATACGCCATCGGTCGAAGGGGCACCCAAACAGAGGACTGATGTCACTGGGATGAGAAGGGCGTATCCCCAGCGAAGGGAGCAGCATGGATTTCATGGAAAAACGAATCCTGGGTAGAACCGGGCTGAAGGCGGGGCGTCTTGGAGTGGCCTCCAGCTACGACGCACCCACCAGTGCCTTTGAGGAGGCGTTTGAAAAGGGCTGCAGCTATTTCTACTGGGGCTCCATGAGAAAGCGGGGCATGCGAGATGCCATCCGAAACATATGTGGAAAGGGGCAGCGCGATCAACTCATCATTGTTGTTCAGAGTTATTCCCGCTCGGCCTATCTGATGGAGGCCTTCTTCAAGTCTGCCCTGAGGAAACTGGGCATCGACCATGCCGATGTCTTGCTTTTGGGTTGGCACAACAAACGGCCGGCCCAACGTATCGTGGACAAGGCATTGCAGATTAAAGAGGGGGGCATGGTTCGCTTTCTAGGAGTATCGGGACACAACCGAAGTCTATTCCCGGATTTGGCCCGGGAAAATATCTTTGACCTCTTTCACGTACGTTACAATGCCGCTCACCGGGGAGCGGAGCAGGAGATCTTCCCTCAATTGGACGGTGACGCACGGCCGGGCATTGTCTCCTACACCGCCACCCGCTGGGGCCAGATGTGCAATTCCAAGAAGATGCCCCCAGGAGAGTCGGCGCTCTCCGGGAGCGACTGCTATCGGTTTGTTCTCTCCCATCCTGCAGTGGACGTTTGTATCAATGGGTCAAAGGATACCACTCAGATGAGAGAGGCCCTCAAAACCCTGGAACTGGGGCCCCTGAGCGCGGGGGAAATGGAGCGGATCCAAAAAATCGGCGACTACGTCCACCAGCACACGAGCAGATTTTTTTGATGATCGAAGGCACAGGAAGGCATAGCGAAATGACCCACCCCCACCTATTGTACCCATTCAAACAGCAGTTGAATTAGTGGAAATTCCAAATAACAAATCTCAAATAACAAATAAATACCAATGACTAAAATCCCAAATAACAAACCGATATATGATCAATACTGGAAAAATTAAAATAGTTCAG
>JAFDJF010000161.1 GCA_019307645.1 Deltaproteobacteria bacterium | reverse complement strand
TTCTCCCAATTAGTTGGGAGAAAGGGGTCCAGGATTCTGGGGTAGTTTTTCTCGCACCCTTCTGAAATATTGCTCGGGATAGAGAGGGTCGCCCTTTTCATTTGGGAGGTAAAGCCAAATCGCTCATTTTTTGGAAATATTTTCGTTACCCTATAAATCTCCAGACATAGTTGACAGGACTCTTGCCAAACCTTAAGCCTCTACAATTTTCCAGCATTCCACTTGAATCCTAGAACCCTTGAATCCTCATAGAATCACCAAGTCAATAACCACCCCTAAAAAGCCTAAAAAGGGTGGCTTGAAATGTGACCCTAAAAGGGTACTTATTCATAACAAAATAATTATCTCTCACCCGCTCCGCTAGAGCCACAGAGACCACAGAGTTTTTCTTTTGTCTTTAAAACACTAACAGTATTATGGCTGAATGGGTAAAAGAACTAATTTTTGGTTGTCTCAAACACAGTAAATTTGGTTTTTCTTTCTCTGTGTTCCCTGTGCCTCTAACGACCGCAGGGAGTGGGTGAGAGAAAAATCTTTCTGTAAATTGGGTTCCATAACATCTCCCACTTGCCCGCATAGCAAAGCGGGGACCACCTGCAAAGCAGATGGTTTAATTTGGTTAATTACTCTATCGAGAAATATTGACTGGGACATGTAACCTACTGTACAGTCACAATATAAATACAACATTTCTTGAAAGGAATCCAATGAAAAGAATCTCGGCTGTCATCTTTGACTGTGACGGGGTGATGTTCGACTCCCGTCAGGCAAACGTGAATTATTACAATCAGGTCCTTGCACATTTCGACCTTCCGGCCATGACGGAAGACCATGTGGAGTTCGTCCACTCCCATACGGCAGATCAATCCATACAACACATTTTCAGGGGGACTTCTCTTGAGGAACAGGCCCAGGTCTATAGAAAGCACATAGACTACACGCCTTTTATCAAAGATATGGTGATGGAGCCCGGGCTTAAAGAATTGTTGAAAATGCTTAAGCCTCGATATGGACTGGCCGTTGCTACCAACAGGAGCGATACCATCGGAAAGGTGCTGGAATCAAACGGCCTGACAGGATTTTTTGACATTGTCGTGTCTTCACTGGATGTTCAAAATCCAAAACCCCACCCTGAATCAATTTACAGGATCCTCGATTTTTTTCATCTCCCGAAGGAACAGTGCCTTTATGTGGGCGATTCTCTTGTGGACTGGCAGACTGCCAGGGCGGCGGGAGTGATTTTGGTTGCCTATCAAAACGATGCCCTGAAAACACCGTGGCAGGTAAAAAATATGCTGGAGATCAAAGAGATCCTGGATACGTTGGGGCAGGGGTAGGATCAGGGAAACGTCAAAGTCGTTGATAGGTTGCTAATATTTGGAGACTCCTGGAACCTCAAAATTCGAAATTCGAATACCGAAACACTAATTATTCCGGGATTACTATTCTCGGTTTAAGGATTATTACCAGTTCGGTGCGGACATTCAGAATACTTTCGTAGCTGAAAAGCCTCCCCAGGTATGGCAGGCCCCCTAAATATGGAACGCTCTTTGTATCCGTAACATTGGTTTCTGAGATCAGGCCGCCAATCACGAGCATCTCACCGTCCCTGACCTTGGCATACGTCGCCATCTCTCTGACAGCCGTCTCAGGGGCCTGCACCGTTCCACATAAAGTTTCTGAAATGTCGACCATTTGAAGGATTCTTGTAATGGCGGGAAATATGTATAAAACCACTTCGTCATGGCCCAGGATGTTGGCCTTGATACCAATGGACAGTCCCTCCATAACCGTTTCGGTCGTCGGTTCTGATGTGGTTGTGCCGAAGTCGCCGGATACCGTCACGCTGCACCCGTCAAGATAAGTTCTTACCTGACCGGAACTCAAGACCGCCCCGTGGCCGTTTAAGATATGTACTTTGGGGTTGGAGATGATCCGCGTGTCCCCAAACTGTTCAAAGGCGGAAATAACAATTGGCCATGATGTGTTGGTGATGGTAAGTGAATCGAGAAATCGGTTCCAGCCGGTATCCTTGCTCCATAATAGCCCGCCAGTCGCGCCGTCCGGCGCCACGCCAATCTCAAAGCCCTGCTTGTTGAAAACCCCTTCCCAGTCAATGCCTTTTTCACTGCCTTCCGTCAACGCCACCTCTATGATCTTTGCCTCGATAATTACCTGCTTATAGGATTCTCTTCTTAGCAATGACAGATGCTCTTCAACATCCCGGTGTATCCTCCTGGAGGCGCTGACGCTGATGATCCCCGTGGTTCTGTTAATAACAGGGGGCGGGCATCCGTCACATTGAACAATACTAACCAGGGTTGTTTCAAGATCGTCCCAGAAATTAAACTCCGGACTGTCATTTGTCAGCATTGCGGTTGCCGTCATTCCGCTTTCTTCATCGTTTGAGGGAAGCATGTTCCCCCCCAGAGACGTGGTCAGTGTCTCAGCAAAATTCGGCATCGCCATAATATACTTCCGGGTCTCCTTGTAGTTTACGACGATTGTATCTTCTTCTATTGCATAAAAATAATCCAACTGTCTCAGGATATTGTCCAGGGCATCATAAAAATTGTCTGCGGCCTGGATATGGCAGTCAACGGGCCTTTGCTGGTCCACATCGTCGGCCCAGCTTACTGAAAATCCCTTGTGGTCCGCCATGGCCTTTATCACGTCACCCAAACTCACCTTTCCGTCCTGGGTGATAAATTCCGCTCCCACCGGAAGATAGGGTCTTCCACCTTCTATTTCTATTTCAATGGGTCTTATTTGATAACCTTCTTCGTCTTCTACGCCAAAAGAAGACTCTGATACGGTATCGGGTTTGGCACCGGGTGAACCCGGGCCCTGCGGGGTCTCACTTGTCACACCCTGGTCGATGCCGGCCAGTTGCTGATGCGTACTACACCCCGCCACCATGATGAAAAATATGAAAGGCCAGATAATGCCGCTTTTGTTTTTCATGTTAATCTTCTCCCTGTCTGCAAAGGGTCTGAATCTTTTTCAGAACAATACGTTAGGTTTTTTTGTCAACCTGGAACCCTGCTTTTTGAATCTCTCCGTATTTTTTACATGCCTCATCGGTTTTTCCCTGTATTTCATAAAGATCGGCGACTGCCAGCTGCACCTTCAGGGAAGGTCCAAAGGCCTGTTCGTGCCGTTGATAGACCGCCTGGGCCCCGGCATAGTCTTTCTCCTTTCTCAAGAACAGGGCATAATTGAAAAAGGCCTCAGGGATTTCCGGACGGGCCTTGATGGCGAGCTCAAACAATTGTCCGGCATCCTCTGTTCTGCCCATTCTGGCTGCGGAAAGGGCTCCATAAAGGGCTGCTTCTGAATTTTTGGGGTTCCGTTTAAGGGCCTCACCGGAAAGAAAGTAACTTCTGGCAAAGTGGCCCATTGTGTAATTGAGATATGCCCCCTTCATGATTAAATCCGTATTGTCCTTCCAGAGCTCATAGGCCTTTTTGTAGAGCGCCAGGGCCTCTTTTTTCTCACCCATGGCCTCAAGATTGTGGGCCTCAAGAATTATGTTTTGGGCCAGCTGGCGGTCCTCCTTTTTCTTCCTCATCAACTTGGCAGGCTGAAGGATCTCTTCAGAGAACTTCTTGACAACGAGTTCGCCTTTGTCTGCCGCGGTTTTCACCGGTTTGGGCTTTATGATGATCGTACCCAGTTTTTCCTCTTTTATAAGGTCCTTTAACTCCAGAATGAGATCCATTGCAGAATCCCAGGGGACCTCCTTCAGGGCAAGTGTAAGCTCTCCCTTAACCTGTTCATCAATAATGATGTTCTTTCCACTCAGCTCGGCAAACAGCCGGAAAACGTTGTGAAGTTCCGTCTTGTAAAAATCCAGGGTTATTTTTTCGCCGGTATATTTGGCCAGCTTTTTTGTTTCCTTTTCTTCTTTGTCTCCGTCCTCTTTCTTGGGCCAGCCGAAAATCTCGTTCAGATTCTTTTGAGGCAAAACAGGGGAAGAGATGTCGCCCGAATCCGGTTCTGAGGCATCAACGAGCACCTCGGCAGTCTCTTTGGGCATCCAGCATTTTACGATGACCTTGCCTTCCTGATCATGCATTGTGCAGTGAAAAAGCCTTTCGCTGTCTGCACAAACCAGCACGACCCGCACATTATTACCACTGCTAATGGCCTTGATTTCGGAGACAACAGGCCCTTCGACCATGATTGATCGGGGCACCATTTCTTCAAGACGAGCGCCTTCGAGATCAATAACAAACCTGGCAGGAGAACGCATGCCGACACCCTGATAGGCACCATAATCTCCTTCAATAATGATCACTATCTCATCTTGAGTCTTTTTTCCCGGCCTTATATCTGTTATTTGCCCGGCAAATAAAGGTAAAGGCAATCCCAGCAACAAAATCAGACCCATAATAAGTGTTCTGGCCATCAGTTTCTCCTTTTTGTCCCTCTCCCGGTCCTCCGCCATTTAACGGAATATGCTCACTATTTCGCAATGATCTTTTCAAAGATTTTTTCTGATTTACTTGTGGCCTCACTGGCCCTCTTCACGGCGTCTTTGGCCTCTGCAGCCGAATCCTCTGCCTGTTGGGCAAACACTTTAGCCCCGCCGGCCTCCTGGGCAGCCGCCTTCGCCTCTGCGGCCGAATCTTCTGCCTGCTGGGCAGATTCCCTGGCTTCCAAGGCCGATCTTTCTGCCTTTTCCGCCGCCGCGTCGATCATTACCGCCTCTACCTTGGATTCTGTTTCAGGGGCTGAGACTTTTTTCGCTGTCCTGGCAACTCTGCCGGAGTTAAAGGCCGACACAAAATCGTTCACAAGGCTGTTCACGGCCTTGTCTATGGCCTTTGCAATAAGAAGGTCCGGGGCCTGTTCTGCAAAGGCGGAAGATGGGGTCGCACACGCCTCTGCCCTGTTAAGCCAAATAACCTCGCCGGTCCCGGCATCCTG
The DNA here is from genome assembly GCA_019307645.1 of Deltaproteobacteria bacterium. The sequence goes on along the minus strand of JAFDJF010000161.1, from coordinate 1,966 downwards.
GACCAACACCCTGATCTGGACTGTGGCCCCGCGTACCCGACCCTGTTTCTCCCCGATAAGGCCGGTCAGGAATCCTCCTGCGCCCCAGAGCATGGCCCTCATGCGGTCATAGTCTTCGATCGCTTCCATATCAATATTTTCGTAGCCTTCTGACTCTGCGACACCGAAAATCGTCCGCTGTCCGGACTTAAATACAAACGGAACAAGCCCGGTTCTCAGGGGGTTGAAAGAATCCCTTTGGTCCGCGCTAAACTCTATGATCCGGCCTCTCACAACATAATCCGCCCCAAAGGCATCGCCCATATCTTTCAGAATCTGAGTGTTCAGGGCAATGGGTTTGTGCGTCTGGTTTCCGTTGGACCTGCGGCTGGTGATATCCTGATAAATCACTTCTTCGAGTTCCCCTTTCATTTCATCTGACCAGCCTCCCTGCAGTTCCCGCTCAAGAGCGGCTGTTCGGTATGCGGCCGAACGTCCTGACGCCTGAATTACCCCTTGATCCATCAGGTATTCCACAACATCTTCTTCTGCCGCCGAGATGAATCCAGCCTGATAGAGCGCGTCCTGTAATGCTTCGAGGACCAGGACATTCCTCCTGTAATGGTCTTGGAGGGATGAAGCTGGCGTATGGTCTGCAAAAGGCACAATAACCACTCGCTTAAACTGATCGCCGGCAACCCCCGGTATTACGGGTTTGACCGTCTCCTTAACACTCTGACCGCAGGAGACGCAGAAAACCAGGATCACGATTCCCATTAAGTGCAGTCTTAGTTTACGCTTCATTTGTTTTCTCCCTCGTTATGTATAATAAATTTTAAACAGTTGCCTTCCTTGACCTTGGACAAAATTGAACATTTTGAAACTGCCTCGCCTTATAATCATTTATATCCTCTTATAAGGCATTTCCATCTCAATCGATCTGTAAATTATCTTTCTATTGCGATCACGGTATGGGACTTTGATGACAACTTTTCTGACAATCTCAACCCCATAAGCAGTTTCCTTCTGTTCACATATTATCTCATCCACGACACCGCTTTGTTTTCCGATCTTGGTGCCTTTTTCCAGGAAATAGCCTTTTCCTTTCGGATCGATGACCATGGCCCAGACCTTGCTTTTGCCTCTAATTACGGCAGTCAAGGTAAGATTGCCAATTTCTATCTTTTCAAGTTCGGTCTCAGGCTCTCCTCCGGGTATAATTTCCTCTCCGTCCTGTAATTCTAAATCCCTTGCTGTTAAGTTTTTTGACCCGGTCTTGCCGGTTCCGTTCTTGGCAATAAAAGACCCTACAGGGTTATATACATACCCCTCCTCTCTTTCCGCTGTCTTTGTCTCCTCCTTTTCAGGAGCAGTCTGCGTCTCAACGTTCAGTTCATTTTCCGGGTGAGGCTGCGTGGAGACAACCTCTGTACCCGCATATGAAGCCTGAACAACAAACAGGATTAAACACAGCGCTAAGACGGATTGATATGTTTTCATAAAGCTGCTCTTTCTAATTTTTTCTTCCACGGACCTGTTTCCTGAAGCCCTATTCGTTAAATTTGTATGTCACAGCCCTGCATCTCACATTCAGATCTGCAGTGTCTCCCGATGGACCCATAGATACATTTTGTATATTTACTATCCGTTTCATTTTTCCCACTTTGTCAAAAAAGAGGAGCACATCATGATACCTGCCCGTGATTTGAATTGCCGCAAAAATTTCCGTGTACATCGGCTGAGCAGTCCCTTTACTTGGGGCAAAAGAATTGAACTTCAGGTCAGAGGAGATGCCCAGTTCGGTGATGCTTCTTAAAAGAGTGGGGATCTCTTCCTTCTTGGGCAAGAGGGTTAAGGCCTCCAGGTACTGGGCCTCCACCTGTGCCACATCTGCTTCAAACTTTTCGATATCCCGTGTTTTTTTCTTTGCCTCAGCTATTTTACGGCTCAGTTGAGTATTATGGTTTTCGATCTTGAGAATTTCATC
>JAFDJF010000754.1 GCA_019307645.1 Deltaproteobacteria bacterium | reverse complement strand
GTGCGCTTTGACAGAGCGCTTTCAAGAAACCCCGGAATCCTCCGTCCCATGACAACTTGCTCTTTATTTAACTGCGTTGACTGATCCGGGAATTTGGACGATAATGCTGCCAAAGGTCTTATCTGGGAATCTCCTGCATAAAGGACATTAATAATGATGAGCAGAAAGTTGTCCGCAACTGTCACACTGTTTGTTATCTCCTGCGTGTTTTCGAACCTGTGCACCATTGCGGAGGCAATGGATGCAGCGTCTCTGGTGAGACAAAACTTCGATTACATGAGGGACGAAACGTCGGTTTCCACGGTCGAGATGACGGTTCATCGCCCGGACTGGGAGAGGGTCAGTGTCATAAAAGCCTGGACCAGAGGAGAGAAAGACAGCCTGATCACCATAATCTTACCTCCCAAGGATCGCGGAAACGGGACTTTGAAACTTGGCAGGAACATGTGGATGTTCAACCCGAAAGTCAATCGGGTGATAAAACTTCCGCCCTCTATGATGTCCCAGTCCTGGATGGGATCGGATTTTTCCAATAACGACCTGGCAAAGTCCGACAGCATCATAAACGACTATAACCATAGAATCCTCGGCACAGAGACCAGCGAAGACAAAACCGTCTACAAGATTGAATCGATGCCAAAGCCGGACGCTCCTGTCATATGGGGAATGATTACAATAAAGATCAGAGAGGATTTTATCCCCCTTGAGGAAATTTTCTATGATGAGGATTTTGAACCGGTGAAAATATTGACCTTCAGCGGAATAAAAATTCTGGGCGGCAAACTCTATCCCACGATCATGAAGATGAGAAAGGCTGAAGCCGAAGACGAAGAATATACATTGCTAAAATACAAGTCTCTGGAGTTTAACATAACACTGAAAGACAGTCATTTTTCCCGGACGTCACTCAAAAATCCAAGGCGTTAGCGCATAAGCAGTTAGGGGGGCAACATGAACATTAAAATGGCCTTGCGCAATATATGGCGAAATCCCAGGCGAACGCTGCTGACCATTGCTGCAATCGCATTTGCCTGCCTGTTGCTGGTGTTTATGCTGAGTTTTCAGTTCGGCTCCTATGATGCCATGATCAATGCTTCAGTTAAAATACATATGGGACATCTGCAGGTGCAGGCAAAGGGCTATAAAGAGAACCAGCAGATGCGAAGAGTTGTTTCCCACCCGGCGGCCGTGGAAAACATCCTTGCGAAAATACACGGCGTGGAAGCCTTTACCCCCAGGGCCAATGCGTTTTCAATGGTTTCTTCGAATGAGCGAACCAACGGCGTAATCGTTATTGGTATTGATCCTGAAAAGGAGGCCCGGGTGTCCACCCTGAAAAAACTTATCCGAAAAGGACGGTATCTGACTGAAACCGATACGGACCGGATACTTGTGGGGCGGCTTTTGGCCAACAGTCTTCGGGTTGATCTGGAAGATGAACTCACGGTACTGGGTCAGGGCCTGGACGGCTCCGTAGCCGCGGCAGTTTTCAAGGTAACGGGCATCTTCAGTTCCGGCATTGACGATCTGGACAGAAGCACGGTTCATATTCCGCTGAAATATTTTCAGGAAATCTATTCCATGGGTCGGGCCGTCCATGAGGTAACGGTGGTCTGCAGAAGCCTTGGAGATCTTCCCGTGACCAAACAGGCTGTTGTCTCAAAAATCAATAAACTCGATGAAAAGCCCTCACTTACGGCCCTGGACTGGGAGGAACTCATGCCCGGGCTTTCCCAGGGGATTTTCATGGACCTGGTCAGCGGCCTTATCACCTATTTTATTCTGATCATGGTGGTTGCTTTCAGCATCCTGAACACCTTCCTGATGTCTATTCTGGAGCGAACCAGAGAGTTCGGCATGCTCATGGCCATAGGAACCACACCGGGGCGTTTGACCAGAATGGTTCTGATGGAATCGACCCTCATGACCCTGATCGGGATTGCTTTAGGAATTGCAATGGGATGCCTGGTCACCCTTTACTTCCAGTCCCACGGCATTAACATCGCCGGAGCATCCGAGATCTTGCGGCAATACGGGATTTCCGGCAGCCTGTGTCCGAAGCGCTCTTTGATTTCCGCATCCATCGGACCCGGCATGGTTCT
>JAFDJF010000753.1 GCA_019307645.1 Deltaproteobacteria bacterium | reverse complement strand
CAGCTTGGACCCATGATCGGCCTGGATATTTTTGAAAGGCACTTTGCGCCAAAGTATCATGAATATTTTAAAATGGTTCGTAGCTACGGAGCCCGATCGATGTTGCACATGTGTGGCGCGGTTTGGCTTTTTCTACCTCGATTGATAGAGCTCGGGCTCGACGTGTATGATGTGGTCCAGCCTACGACTCCGGAAAATGATGTGGTGACTCTTGGGAAACAGTTCGGAAGAAACCTGATTTTCCATGGCAGCATGGATGTTCAAAAGGAAATTGCTTTCGGCAACCCCGCTGACGTGGAGCGAGAAGTGATCAGGCGTTTGGATCATTTCTCTGTGGGGGGCCTGATTTTGGGGCCTTCCCATAAGATACAACCCAATTCGCCGATCGAAAATATTCTGGCAATGTACAGGGCGGCTGGCAGTTTATTGGAAAGCATTCCCCGAGAAATCTATGAATTGAGCGATTCTGATCAGTTGCCTTTCACAGCGTACCGAGGAACCAAGCTTGTGATCCCTGCATCGTGAGTCTATGAGGATCTTTGTTGGAATTGCTATCAAAAACAAATCACCTGATAGTCCAGATACTTTTCGAATGCCTCCCGCACCGGATCCAACACGTGTCCTCGGGTAACACTGACATGATGCCTGAATCCCTCATAACCGATGGTCTGTAGAGCATCCTGAAGATTATCAATCCGGGCTACACCGGCACAGCCGAAAAACTCTTTCGGGATGGGATCCTCCGTGAACTGCCCCTGCCCCAGATAAAACTTCATCTGGCCGTCTTGGGTAAGCAGGCTGCCGAAAGTCATAGGCATCGACGCAATACGTCCCACGTTACATCCGTAGGCTCGGCCGGGACCAACAGCGTTTTTCAGGATCTCGTGATCCGTCACCCGTCCCTTTTCTGTCATCATGGACTGAGGTACCGGACCGCAGTGAAAAAGGATGCACTTGTCTTCTTGATGCTCATAGTTGTTGTTCCAATCCAGACAGGTGGCTGCATCCCCTGAGGCTTTGGACAGTGCAGTCATAGCAACGGCGTTGCCGATATCCAGTTCGCAGGCAGCGGGGAGACCCCGGTCGTTCATCTCGCTCAAGCATACGCAGGGCGACACACCGAGCTGTTCCTGCATCTCAATCCAACAGCGGATAGCCACTGCATCGAGATGGTTCTCTTCAACGAGCTGGTCGATGGCCACTCCCATCTTTACAAGAGTTTGGAATGATTCCCCCGGTACACCGTCCCAGCGGGTAAAGCCCTTCAGCCGCTCTGCTTTGGCTTTTACGGTCTCATCATTATCAGACAACCCCTTGATACGGTTAAACAGATCAGACAGATCGAAGGTTTCCACGGTAATGCCGTGCCGCTGAAGCGCTAGCTCATCAATACGAACGGTTTTAAAGGCTGTCGTACGGGCACCGATGGCTCCCACTACCAGGTTCTTTAGGCCCGAAACCACCCGGCACATCCGATCAAAGTAATCCACCTGGGCTGCAAATGCCGGATGATCCGGGTGCACTGTATGGGGCTTTAGAGCCGTAAAGTCGAGTCCATACTGGCAGAACACATCCATGATGGAGAACTTGCCGCAAAAGGCATCCCGGCGCAATTCAGGAGACATTTTGTCCAACTCATCCGGATAGGCCTGGATTAATATGGGAACTCCGGCATCCTTGAGAGCAGCCACTGCCCCGGTTTCATCACCGAAATTGGGCAGACAGAGAATGACGCCGTCATATTTTCCTCTATGTTCCTGAAGGAAATTGGCAAACAATCGTCCTTCCTGAGGCGTTTCGACCGCACCGTACCGCGTCGCTTCCGCATCCAGCAGCAAGGTATCATGCCCGAGCTGTTTTAAAGCCCGGCCCATGTCGTCACGGGCTCCGGCTTGCAGGGAAGCCGGAAAAAAACCACGGTTGCCAAAGAAAATTGCAAAAGTTGCTTTCTTGTTGTTCATATTTAAAATTTAGCCCAGAATAAAGAGGTATGCAAGCGCTGCTAAACCCACAACAGCGTCGTTTGAGAAAGCCCACAAAGCGGCGCAGACACTCGGACCAGGGAAAAGGGGTTTGGACTTGCCCCTCGTCAAAACGATATGA
>JAFDJF010000752.1 GCA_019307645.1 Deltaproteobacteria bacterium | reverse complement strand
AGAGCAAAAACCTTGAAATAGTCCACTATTACTGTGTCTTTTGCTCTTAAATATCTACCAAACCTAACCTAAATCTGAGCGCCAAAAATGTGAATTTATTTTTGCGTGAACCCTAAGTCTTATGTTTCCAAAGGAAAAGTTCGTGGTAGAAAGCCAAGCAAACTGAAGTCAGATGAGGAGCCAATCCGTGTAGATAGATGGGGAGCTCAACAGCCAGAAAACGCCTGGAGTAAAAATGTAGTCCGTCATTGACATGGGATAAGTTCAAACCTCCGTCCCGTGGGACCTACAGCTCGAAGATGGGAAATCGGAAATATTGACCGCAGGCTTGCACGGAGTATTTTGAGGATTTAAATTTTCGCCTGACACAGGGATTAAGCAAGGGAGGACGTTTTACAAACGTCTCAGGACATGAAGATTGCTGCAAACAAGAACATCTTGAGACATACGATCATATGCGTACCGCTTTCACTTGCTGTTCTGCTTTTCGGATGTGCAGACAAACAGCTCGTGAAGCATATGGATACGACCGGATATTGCGGTTGCAGAAAGTGCTGTGGATGGGAACGGGGAAGCGGGAAATACCTTAAGCTGAATTTCTGGAACCGCTACGTGAGTTATGGGAATCGCAAGGGACAAAAATATACAGGCCGCACTGCCAGTGGGACAAAACCTCACGAACCGCGTCCGGGGTTGTTTTCTGTGGACAGCATCACACATCCTTGGATGATTCCAATCCGGATAGTCTTTTTCCCCTGGCTTTTGATGCCGAGAGACGGCACAATTGCTGCCGACACAAAATATTATCGGTTTGGCACACGCATGTACGTTCCTGGATACGGGTGGGGTGTTGTGGAGGATCGGGGCGGGGAAATCAAGGGCTCCAATCGGCTTGATCTCTATTTCAATTCTCACACAAAAGCGCTGAGTTGGGGCAGGAGAACTAAAAAGGTTCGGATTCGGAAGTAGGAATAGGGGGTTGTCATGTAGCTTTAGATGGGCCAGCATCTCATCACAACCTACAAACTGCTAATGTTCCTCCCATCAGCGATTTTTCCGCAAACTGAAAAGTTTTATCAATTTAATAATAAATTCACGGGATTTTTCGCTGGATTCACGGAAATTGATTCCTGTATGATAGATATCAGGCTCTTCCATTCGAGAATAGATCACCTTACCGTTTACAGTGATTAATTCATCCTCGATGCCACGGATTGTCAGCTGAATTTGTTCTGACTCAATGGGGTCAGTTGTTCCCAAAAGGAGGCCGCCCTGACTGATATTCAAAGCATTTCCCACACCCTCCTCTAATGGGTTGTTGTTCTCGTCCAGACAAACATAAGACAAAATACTCCCTGTCTGAACTCTTTTATGGTTTCTTCTATCCATCGATGGCATGTCTTTCTGTCCGCTCGGTGAAGGGACGCTATCTACTTCCCCGGGCATCTTTTTCTTACGGGTGTGTTTTTCAATGGTATTTATTAATTCTTCCTCGGATACCGGTTTGGCTATGATCGGGTAGCCGCCTTGAATGGTGCCCTGTTTATTTGCTTCTTCTTTTGTTACGGCGGCAGATACGAACACGATAGGGATATCCCTGGTCTCCTTATCAGCCTTCATTTGCCTGGCCACCTCGCCACCATCAACATCCGGCATCATGATGTCGAGCAGTACCAGATCAGGTTTAAACTGCTTGGCAGCAGCAATGGCCCGGGACCCTCTGGTTTCTGTCAGGGCTTCGTATTTACCGGTATTTTCAATGAGCAATTTGAACACCGTTGTGATACTTTCCTCGTCATCGACAACCAATATCTTTTTTTTCTCCATACAACTCACTCCTCTTCTGCTACCCGCACTGCCTGTTTTGTTTTCCGTAACTGTTTAGGTCTTTACCAATAATGCTTGTCGAACCGTGGGGGTCTCTTTTTAGATGCCCGCATCACAACTGACATCCGCTATTATGCCCGCCAAGCCTGGATTTTAAGCAACGTAAAGGCAGAGAAGGGCAACCTGGAGCGGAAGACGCGCTTTGTCGGCCGCTTAAAACAAATTACGTATCAATCTGCCGTCATCTTGGAATGGCTCACAAATATGCGGGCTTCTAAAAAGAGACCCCCACGGTTCGACAATTCCGATTATGCTACATCTTTTCAAAACGCTAAACTGTTACTGTCAATCATATGATAAAGCCTCCTGGTCCTGAGGACCACCTGTTGGGTTACCCCCTGCCCGGATTTAACAACAACGCCTGCCAATCTGTCAAGTTACGGGCTCGCGGTTCCAGGCCTGCCCTGGCGCGACCGGACCCACATTTGAGGCATGGTTTGCCCGTCATTATCTCTGAACGCAATCTGCAATGTCTCA
>JAFDJF010000160.1 GCA_019307645.1 Deltaproteobacteria bacterium | reverse complement strand
TACTAAAAATATTATGATGTATATTGACTTCAATGAAAATGTGCTTAATTTTATTTTAATGAACAACCCATTCAGCCACAAAGAGACAAACAGAACATCGTGGCATTTAGTTTCTCTGTGGCGGGTCAATGAAACCTCGGCCTTGCCTATGGGTTTTAAAAATAAAATCGGTTGAAACAAGGAGGGAATATTATGAGCAAAATAATAGGAATAGACCTGGGAACCACCAACTCGTGTGTTTCCGTAATGGAGGGAGGCGAGCCAAATGTCATCACCAACACCGAAGGCGGTCGAACGACGCCTTCAATTGTGGCTGTCTCTGAAAAAGGAGAGAGACTGGTGGGACAAATTGCCAAAAGACAGGCGGTAACCAACCCTGAAAATACGGTATTTGGGGTAAAAAGGCTTATTGGCAGGAAGTATGATTCTAAGGAGGTGCAAAATGATATCAAGATCCTGCCTTATAAAATCGAAAAAGCATCAAATGGTGACGTTCGGATAAATGTCCGCGGTAAACAGCATAGTCCGGCTGAGATTTCCTCCTACATCCTGGCCAATATCAAGAAATACGCAGAAGAATATCTTGGGGAAAAAGTTACAGATGCCGTGATAACGGTTCCCGCTTACTTCAACGACAGCCAGAGACAGGCCACAAAAGATGCAGGAAAGATAGCCGGGCTCAATGTGTTGAGAATCATCAATGAACCGACTGCCGCATCCCTTGCCTATGGTTTGGACAAGAAGTCAGAAGAAAAAATCGCAGTATTCGACCTCGGGGGAGGAACGTTTGATATCTCTATTATGGAGATAGGCGATGGCATATTTGAAGTAAAGGCCACAAACGGAGATACCCACCTGGGAGGCGAAGATTTTGACCTGAGGCTGGTGGATTATCTGGCAGATGAATTCAAGAAAGACCAGGGAATTGACCTGAGGAATGACAACATGGCCCTGCAGCGCCTGAAAGAGGCCGCGGAAAAGGCCAAAATGGAGTTGTCTTCTTCCATGGAGACGACCGTGAATCTGCCCTTTATCACCGCAGATGCCGGCGGACCGAAACATCTTGACGTAAAACTGGGCCGGTCCAAGCTCGAAGCCCTTGTTAATGACCTTCTGGACAAACTGGAGGAGCCCTGCAAAATGGCAATGAAAGATGCAGGCCTTCCAGCCAGTGACATCGATGAGGTTGTCCTGGTTGGCGGAATGACGCGGATGCCTGCGGTTCAGGAGCGCGTAAAAAAGCTCTTCGGAAGAGAGCCCAGCAAAGGGGTTAATCCCGATGAGGTCGTGGCGCTTGGCGCATCCATCCAGGGGGCTGTGCTGAAAGGGGATGTCAACGATGTTCTGCTGCTCGATGTTACACCGCTTTCGCTGGGGATTGAGACCTTGGGCGGTGTTATGACCAGGCTTATTGAGAAAAACACAACCATTCCCACCAAAAAGAGTGAAACTTTCTCCACTGCTGAGGATAATCAGCCCGCAGTTTCGGTACACGTGCTCCAGGGAGAGCGGGAAATGGCCCGCGACAACAAGACACTGGGTCGGTTCGAGCTTGTGGGTATCTCGCCGGCACCCAGGGGCATGCCACAGATCGAAGTGACATTTGATATCGATGCAAACGGTATTGTGGAAGTCTCTGCCAAGGATCAGGCGACAGGGAAACAGCAATCTGTCCGGATAACGGCATCTTCGGGCCTGGCCCCGGAAGAAATCGACCGACTGGTCAAGGATGCGGAGCTCCACGCAGAAGAAGACAGAACCAAGAAAGAGCTTGTGGAGGCTCGTAACACGGCTGATGGTCTGATCTACACAACTGAAAAAACAATTGCAGAGCTTGGAGATAAGATTGACGGTAACACAAAAACGGAACTCACCGATGCCATCAATAACCTCAAGCGTGCAATTGAAGGCGATGATGTTTCAGAGATAAAGCGTCTCACCGAGCTTCTGACCCATGCTTCTCACAGTCTGGCTTCAACCATGTATCAGCAGTCTTCCGCAGCCGGTTGTCAGCAGGGCGGATGCGGAAACGAAGGTGCCTGGCAACAGGGTTCACACGGACCCAATGACGATGTGGTAGACGCCGACTATCAAGAGGTCGCATAAAAATTAAAGAACTGAAAACAGAAATGGCGGCGATTCTTCTGAGATCGCCGCCATTTTTCATTTGACAGTGTGTCAATTTACACTTCGGTAACTGTGTCACCTTTCATGACGCATGAGCAGTCCGTCCTCAGTAGAAATTCGTTAACTACCTGATACAACAAATGAAAATCAAAACAACGGGATTGTTCCTTTTCGGCATGGTTTTTGAAAGAAAAGGGATATGGGAACTCCTGATTGTGAACGAACAGATTTGTTTACTGATTCTCGGATGCCATAATAGATGATGATTCCGTAAAAAGTCGGAAAACACCATTTCTCGTCATTCCGGCGAAGGCCGGAATCCAGTTATATCAGATGGTTCCAACCGGTCTGGACTCCGGTTTTCACCGGAGTGACGACTTTTTACGAGTTCATCAATAGATGAAGATTACACAAAAAACACGGCTATCTTAAGTCCCGGTGAGGCCTTGACATGAAACTTTCGATAATGGATTGAAAACATGCCCACATTAGAACAAACAAGTAGACCTTTCAGAATTCTTGCTGCCGATGACGAGGACATGATCCTGGAATTATACGACCATATCCTCGGTCGAAGATTTGGTGCGAAAAATCCCTCATCTGAAATGGGTTCGCTTGAAGAAGGATTCTTCGAAAATGGCTTCCAAGACGATGGGGATAAACAGTTAATACACTCATTTGACTTGACACTCTGTCATCAAGGGAACGAAGCGGTTGAGGTTGTTAAACAATCTTTAGAGGAAAACCAGCCATTTGCAGTCGCTTTCCTTGACGTCCGAATGCCGCCTGGGCCAGATGGTATCTGGACGGCAGAACATATCAGAGAGTTGGACCCGAATATTGTACTCGTAATCGTGACGGGCTATGCTGATGTCGATCCCAAAGAGATCTCAATGCGGGTCCCGCCGGTTCAGAAACTATTTTACATTCAAAAGCCCTTTCACCCGCAAGAAATCTACCAGCTTTCATCCGCTCTGGCAGCTAAATGGCAGATGGAAGGCAACCTCAAAAAAATTCACAAAGAACTTGAAAGCAGGTTCCAACAGAAAGACAGCGAGTTGAAGAGAAGCAACGAGGAACTCCAGCAGGAAATCAATGAGCGCAAGCGAGCGGAGAAGGAACTGTTCAAGGCCAAAGAAGAGGCTGAGAAGGCAAACCGGGCAAAGAGCGAGTTTCTGGCCAATATGAGTCATGAAATTCGGACGCCCATGAATGGCATACTGGGCATGTTGCAGGTTTTGAGAGAAACCAGGCTTGATTACGAACAGAAGGAGGCATTGGCAGTCGTCCAGAACTCATCAACCGCACTACTTGATTTGATTAACGATATCCTGGATCTTTCAAAGATTGAAGCCGGCAAACTTGAAATGGAGTCTATCCCGTTCGATCTGCGTATTACTGTAGAAGATGTCCTTGAAACAATTGCCGTGCGCGCGTCGGAAAAAAATCTGGAAACGGCATGTCTCATCGAGTCTGATGTGCCGGTTTTTCTGAAAGGAGACCCGGGTCGCTTAAAACAGGTCCTTATCAACCTGCTGGGGAATGCCGTCAAGTTTACGGAAAAAGGGGAGGCGACGGTACGTGTGCTTCTCGAGAAAGATGAAAAAAAAGAAGCCGCCCTACGATTTCATGTCTCGGATACGGGTACCGGAATCCCCCAAGATCGTATCCCTTTAATATTTAATGCCTTTTCACAAGCAGATGGATCCACAACACGCAAGTACGGGGGAACGGGTCTCGGATTGTCTATTTCAAAACAACTCGTTGAAATGATGGGTGGAGAAATTTCCGTTGACAGCCAAATAAATAAAGGCAGCACGTTCTGGTTTACTGCCCGCTTTATCAAAGATGACGAAGCCAATGGAGAAGATCTCTCAGGGAGTAGATGCATGGATGTCAGGGGTACACGCATCCTTGTCGTCGAAGATAACAAAACCAACCGTTTGGTATTGACTGGCATGCTGGAATCTTCTGGCAGCAGGCCAAAAGCTGTCAACAGCGGAATTGAGGCTCTGCACACGCTTAGAAAGGCTGCAGAAGTGGGTGATCCGTTTAAGATTGTGCTACTGGAGTAAGTGATGCCGGAAATGAACGGAGAACAAACAGCAGAAAAAATAAAAAAGGACCCTCAGATAAGCGAAACCATTATTCTCATGTTGATATCATTCGGCAATCGCGGAGACGTAAAACGGCTGAAAGGTATCGGTGTGAAAGGTTACCTGGTTAAGCCGGTCAGACTCTCTCAACTTAATAAAGCAATTATTTTAGCACTGGACCAAAAGGAGGACTTGCAGGAAGGGAATCAATCCATGATTACCAGATATACAATCAGAGAAGCAAGCCCTGACGACACCCAGGTGCTTCTTGTTGAGGATCAGGTCGTTAATCAGAAAGTCGCCACAAAACTTTTGCAGAAACGCGGCTACAAAGTAATCATCGCCGAAAACGGCCAAAAAGCTGTTGCGGCATTAAAAACTTCACATTTTGACGTTGTATTGATGGACATACAGATGCCGGTAATGGACGGCTATAATGCGACAATGGAAATTCGAAGGACAGAGCAGGACACCGGACAACGTATCCCCATTATTGCGATGACGGCCAATGTAATGAAAGGGGATCGTGAAAAATGTTTAGAAGCGGGTATGGATGATTTTGTTCCCAAACCGATCATGGCCGAAGATCTTTACAGAACACTGGAAAAATGGGTCCATGGAGATAGACACGTAATCCCTAAAACTGAACAGGTTGACATGAATCAGGACGCCCCATTCAAAGAAAGCAGTCACGCGCCGTCATCCCATGGAGATCCTCTTGATTTGAGTCCGGTTTTGGATAAATACGGAGACGATATGTGTTTTTTCAGGGAACTGTCTGAAATATTCATGCGAGACACCCCTGAAGTAATAGAAGATTTGAAATACTCCCTGAAAAATGAAGACTCCAAAGAGGTTGAAAACCTGGCGCATAAGTTGAAAGGAACAGCCGGGAACTTCGGCATAGAGTGCCTGTATAAACTTTTTACAGAGCTGCAGGAACTCGGGAAAGAAAACAATCTGAATGAGGCATCCAGAGTCCTTTCTAAAGCCGCCACCATGTATGAGCAGGTTGCGTCGTCATTGAAACAGACCCTGAAAAATCTTCCCCATGAAAATATGGGGAGCTAACGATAACACTGTAATCCTGGGTCTTATAAAAAAATCCATTCTATTCCTTTCCACGTTCTCTTACCTGACGGAATGTCGTACTGCAGGTGACGGCATTAATATCAGAACACTTCACTTCGGAACTCATTTTCACGGCCCGCCCCGGTTTCAAAGCGCTAAGGGCTCGCGCCAAAATGTGAATTTATTTCTGCGCGAACCCTAAACTGCTACCCAATCCTTACAGACTGACATGACAAATTGACATTGAAGAACAATTTGGGATATAATCTGAAACGATTTGGAATGAAAATCGATACAATAAACAAATCGAAATTGGGGGGTATATGTTTCCAAGATCAGCTATTCTTGTACTGACATGTATCGCGATTATTATCTTTTCTGGTTTTTTTCAAAGTGCTTTTGGTGGAGCATTCGATAACCCGACGCTCGGCATAAGGTCGGTTGGCATGGGGTTCGCCCCCACGGGCGTTGCCGTCAGCGATGCTTCTGCTGTTTTTTTTAATCCCGCCGCTATGGTGTTCAATCAAAACCATACGTTATATGCCGAGGTATATGCCTATTACGCACCTACTGACTTCCAGTACACTGAAAATTCAGTTACAGATAAAAGCGATGAAGCATTTCTCATACCAGGTTTCTTTATTTCCAAAAGATTTGATAATTGGGCAGTTGGTTTCGGATCTTATATCCCTTATGCCGGTGGCGGGACTGCATATGATGATTTTCAAAACACGGGGTTTGATTTGGAGTCATATGCAGGGTGGTTTGCGTTTACGCCTGCTGTTGCATATAAATTTGGAGAGACGTTTTCCGTCGGCGCGGGGGTGTCCCTGTATATGGGCGAAATGGAAGAAAAGCTGAGTATCGGTGGACTTAAAGTGAAAAGTGAGTACGACGGTATAGCTGGATACGGAGGCCATATCGGCTTCCTGTATCAACCCACGAAAAAGTTTAGCGTAGGATTTACCGCTAGGAGTG
>JAFDJF010000751.1 GCA_019307645.1 Deltaproteobacteria bacterium | reverse complement strand
CTGCCTCATTATCTACGAAGACAGCGATGGCAACGATAGTTTTTCCGGAGATGACGATACCATTCGCCAGGTGGTGAAAAGCCAACAGGGCATCATCTACGAAGTTACCGGTGATCCGTGGATTACTACGCTGATCCCGGCCTCGACACCTCCAACCCTTCCCGGTAATGGCCAGAAGGTATTGATCAATGGCATGAATTTCGGAGATGCTCAAGGTGACAGTATACTTCATATAGGTGGGAAGTCATGGTCTGTGGGGCATCCGAAGATAAAGATATGGAAAGGTCATAAGATTAAGTTCAAGGTCCCTGCGTACGAAGCTCCATTTCCGAAGTACAAGGACGTTTGGGTGACTGTCAACGGCCAGGATAGCAACAAAGTTCAGCTGGAAATAACAGTGCCGTGACTTCACCAGGTAACCACCTTATACCTTTTATGGGGGACGAAACACAAGCTCTTGGTTTTCAATTCTAAGGGCTCGCGCAAGAATAAGTTCGCAGAGTTGGCGCTCAGATTTGGTTCAGTTTTGGCCGATTCGATTGAGCAAAACCGCAGGTGATGTTCTCAAGCCTGTGGCGCTATAGCAAGCTATTTCAAGGTTTTTGCGAATGAGGCATCGGCCAAAGATGGGCTGAAGCTGAGATGCCAAAATGTGAAGTTATTTTTGTGCGAGCCCTAAGAGGGCCGATTGTGAGAAAGACTGTCATACTGCCCATAACGCTCGCTTTGCTTTTTGCGCTTGCTGTTTTCAGCAGTGCCGGGATGGGGCCTTGCCTTTCAAAGGTCAGACTTCAAAACTGCACTGAGGATGTATCCTGGCCGACCAATCAGACCAAAATGTTTGATGACGGCGACCCTGTCACTCCGGATTCCGGTCTGTACCGGGTTATAGACTTTGTGTCGTCCCAGGGCACGTTCACAGTCCTTAGTGTCATCAATTGGGGCAAGGATACCTGCCAAGGGTCGGGGAACGATACGATCATTGTGAGGTTCAAGCACTTCTATGAAGACGAGGGAGGTGATCAACAGAACCGCAACTATGTCCAAGACTATGAGCCGACAATCTGGAATTGCGCAGGGTTGGGTTTCGGCCCGTGGGAGATTTATATCAGATACATCACGTTTTACGATGGAAACAACAACGGGACCTTTGACCCTGACATGGGAGACACAATTCTCGATGTGCTAACGTCAGCACCGGGAAACCAGTTTTCTTTGACCAATGTCCCGTACATCAGGACGGTTAATCCGAGCGGGGTCGAACCGCTGTCCAGGATCAAGATCAAGGGCGGCAACTTTGGACCCGTTCAGGATAGCAGTTACGTAAAGATCGGAAACGCCATTTACGGACCTGGTCATCCCAAGATCAAGTTCTGGACCTCGACCATCATTAAGTTGAAAGTCAAGAACACGGATTGCTCCAGATTCGATCCGACGACGCCGGGCGTGTTTTTTTTCAAGAAAAACATTTCCGTATTTGTGGAACAGACACCTGAGGTGTTTTCCCAGAGCAACAAGTTCCCTGTCAAAATCATCAAACCCCTAAGCTGCGGTGGTGTTCCATATCCCGGGCCGTAACTATTTGACATTGGCACCGATTTTCTAACGCGCCACAACGTTTCTGTTCTTGTCAGTTCCACGTCAACGGGTTTCAATGAACGGCTTCAGCGTCAAGTCAAAAGAGACCCACGTGGCTGACGATAACAGCGCCGTGCCCCCTTTTTAAGGGAAGATTTATCAAGTTCTATGGCGAAAACCTGAAATGGGTCTCCCCAGCTCCTAGCCCGGGTAGAAGCCCTGTTTTGGAATCATTTCAACAAAGGAGGATCAATCTATGAAAAAGAAAACTATGTTAAGCGGGATGTTGTCAGTCTTTTTGCTTTTTGCCAGTGCCGGTACAGCGTTCGCTTACACTGGTGTGCTCAATGAAGCATATAACCGGCCGAACCCACTCATGGACTACGTGCCTCAGGAAATCGGCACCTATGACACAGTCTATCAAAACCTGAGTGAAGGTGACTGTCGGGGGTGCCACGGAGACACCGCAGATAGGCACCACAATACCGAGTGGGGACAGGACTGCCTTCACTGTCATTTCGCTATGCCC
>JAFDJF010000159.1 GCA_019307645.1 Deltaproteobacteria bacterium | reverse complement strand
CCACCTGTTGTTCATCGGCAGCAATTGGTACGCCTCTGTCATTTACAACTTTTAGATCCACGCCGATGAACGGCCGACCGGTTTTGGATTTGTATCTTAATTGTTCTTCAGGCGGGAGTTTCTTCAGATGCTCTTTGAGGATGCTAAGGGTTAAATACGGACTGGTTTCGGTCATGCCGTAGGTCTGAACGTAATCGCAGCCAAAAGTGTGCATAATGTCTCGAACCAATTCCGGCGCGATGGGGGCCCCGCCGCTGAGGATTACCCTCAGGCTTGAAAATTGATAATCCTTCACCCGTGGATGTTTGATGATCTGATTGAGCATGGTGGGAATCAGATTGCTCAGGGTGATCTTTTCTTTTTCAATGGCGGACATGACGGTTTCGGCATCGAATTGACTTACCATGACATGGCGCCCGCCCACCCAGGTTATGGCAAATGTGGCCCATGCATCGGCTAAATGAAACATGGGCGCTATATGCCCCCAGATGTCAGTGTCCACCAGCTTGATTTCGGCTATGGCCCCCAGTGCATGGTAGCAGACGTTTTTATGGGTGAGCGTCACACCTTTGGGTTGTCCGGTGGTACCGCTCGTATAGTAAAGATGCGCGATCTGGTTTTCATCAGCAGCAACAGCCTCAAATGACCCGGGATGGGCGGAGATGGCATTCTCATAACCATAGGAATCAATTGCGATGGTTTCTTGTGGCATTTCCCCAATCCAGAGAATTCCTTCAAGTGGGACACCTTCTCTCAGCGCCCCTTTTACCAATGAAGCAAAACGCGTTCCCGCGATTAACCACCGAGTGCCGGCGTTGTTTAAAATGAACGCAATCTCTTTAGCTGCTAGTCGGTAATTGATCGGATTGAGAATGGCCCCTAGGCTGGCTGCCGCATAGTAGACTTCCAGAAATGCATCACCGATCTGTTGGTAGGTGTACGAGATGTCGCCGTCGATCAAAGCAATCTTTTCAGGATATAACTTCAACGCCCTTTCAAAAGTCATCCAGATGGTCATATCACACCTCTCTTATGAACGAATATTCAATAATCAATTGTAACATTCGTCAATAGACAATTCCAGAGGATCCAAGAAAAACGGACTTTTTACTGGGCTGGCAGGTTTTATTCATATTTAAAAAATTGTCTTAAAGTGCATACCCACTTTCTTAAATAAAGCTTGCTTTTTAATAAAAGAAGCTTATAATTGCAACCAATCAATATAGTTATGTCTTTATTGGTTTTGCGGTTTCGTTCAGAGGGAAAGATCCATTTAGTAAAAGTGGCAACCTGAAGTTTGAAATCACGATATTTTTTTGAAAGGAGGGTGTCACTATGGCTAATGGTATTGTAAAGTGGTTTAATGACAGCAAAGGCTTTGGATTCATTGAACAAGAAGACGGGTCTGATGTATTCGTGCATTTTTCAGAAATCAAGTCAGACGGATTTAAGTCACTCAGTGAAGGCGATCGAGTTACTTTTGACATAGAGCAATGGCAAAAAGGCCCCGCTGCAACGAATGTCATTGCTGGTTAACTTAATGTTTTAAAAAGGAAAAAGGCAGCCATCAAGTAAGATGAGCTGCCTTTTTTTGTTTTGATACAAAATAGAAAATTCAGTGCCTTATTTACCGATTCCGACCTTGCGTCTTTTTTTTCGATCTTCAGACCCTTCAACGCTTGAACCTTTCAACCTTTTAACTTTGACGCACTCGTAAAAAGTCGGGAAACCCCCTTCTTCGTCATTCCGGCGGAGGCCGGAATCCAGTTATATCAGATAGTTCCATCTCGTCTGGACTCCGGTTTTCCCTGGAGTGACGACTTTTTACGAAATCATCAACTTTGTTTGTTCGACCGAATTTACTTGACTTGTCGTTATTTGTTACTAATATAAGACGGTCAATGTATCAATTTAGGGGCAAATTGTGCCATGTAGTGGGTAGATGATCATTAAACGAAAAATCGAGGCGGAATTATTGCTCTGGAAAAATTCTAAAAACAAAAAACCTGTCATATTGCGGGGAGCAAGACAGGTTGGAAAAACATTCGTCGTCAATCAATTTGCCGAAAACTTTGAAAATTTTATTGATATAAACCTTGAACGGCCAAGGGAACGTGAACTATTTTCCGATTTTAATACAGGACAGGAACTTTTTGAGCGGATTCTGCTCTATAAAGGTTGCAAGCTAGATATAAAAAACACGCTTTTATTTATCGATGAAATTCAACATTCAGCCGAGGCCGTACGGGCGCTCAGATACTTTTATGAAGACATGAAAGAACTAAGCGTTATTGCTGCGGGTTCCCTCTTGGAGGTCTTTTCAAAACGAGAGGGCTTTTCTTTTCCCGTGGGCAGGGTAAAGAATCTTTTTTTATTTCCTGTTAATTTTTTGGAATATCTCGAAACTAAAAATCCGCCTCTTGCTGCAGAACTGTTACAATTGGATTTTGCGGAACAAACTCCTCATCACGATTTACTGCTTGATGCCTTTAACGCGTATGCATTTGTAGGCGGCATGCCCGAAGCCCTTGCTGTTTATCTGGAAACAGGCGCCTACTCGAAGGTAAGGGAAATATACGATGACATATTCATTGGATATCTTGAAGATGTTGAAAAATATTCAAATATTACCAAAGCAAAATATTTGACCCATACCATTGACCGCGCACCCCTTTATGCGGGAGATCGGATTACCTATGAAAAATTCGGAGAGTCCTCGTACAGATCCAGGGAGATGAAAGAGGCATTTGATGTTCTTGAACGTGCCTTAATTGTGCATCGTGCAAGGCCTTCAACATCAACCCGGATTCCGATTATTGAAAAACTGAGAAAAGCTCCCAAACTATTTTTTCTTGATGTGGGACTGACAAATTATCGGATTGGATTTAAGGAATTTTTCAACAGAAGAACATCCTTGGACAATGTATATCAGGGCAAAATATCCGAGCAGGTGACAGCACAGGAAATCGTTTCACAATCATACGTGTCACCATCGCTCCGGTTCTGGATACGGGAAAAGGGCACGGCTGAAACAGACCTGCTTTATCCCTTTAAAGATTTTGTTATCCCTGTCGAAGTTAAGAGCGGCAAGGCGGGCAAGCTGAGATCATTAAATCTATTCATGGAAGCATGTGATCATCCATACGCAATTCGCATCTATTCAGGTGAGAGCAGGATCGATCCAATTCGGCTTCCATCGGGAAAAATATTTTATCTTTATTCCATTCCGTATTATCTGTTGCCGAGACTTGATGAATTGATCGACCGGTTTACTGCAGATTATCCTAGGTCATAACTATAAAGGGGGCAGGTCTGCCGTTGACTCTTGCTGATTATTTCAGCTAAATTCTGTATCCGTTTCTTAAGGCCCTTATCAGTAATAAAAGAGGGACAGAAAAGACGGTGGTAAATAAGTAACCAACTCAAATTTTAAGCTGATATTAAACCGGCAATTAAATACTCTAATAAATATGGTGCAATAATTATAAAACGCTATTATTTAGGGTCCATATGGTTCAATAGCATTTATAGTTTCGGCAAAAGCACGCCCTTTTGCTCCTCAGTGCCCAGCGCCAGGATGGTCTGCCCGCCAAGAACCACCGTGGGCAGGTGAGGACTGGGGAACACTGCCCTGCCATCTCCTCGTAAAGGATTGCCATATTCAGCAAATCCTCGGTAATG
This sequence comes from Deltaproteobacteria bacterium, assembly GCA_019307645.1. Next base: position 3,513 of record JAFDJF010000159.1, on the reverse strand, counting down.
CCGCCCTATTGCTCAGGCAAACCCAGTCCGAGCCACCCCAGATCGGCCATGCGGCGCCGGGGGCGGGAACATGACCACAGGATATAACGAGGAGCGGATTTTTTACGGAAGGAAAAAGATGGCGCAGATAAAGGCCACAGGCGCAGAAATGGTTGTGGTGCTATGCCACAGCTGCTACGATTAACGTCCATGGGCCGGCCTTCATTTTTACGGGCACAGGTTTCCGTAGGCTGCTGCGAATTCCGCTATATTGCTGAACTCCCCGTTGTTGATATAAAAGACCAGATCATGTCCATCCACGTCACCGTCTGCTTGGGAATCCCCCGTGCAGATGTCGGCGGGATCCGCGCCGATGGTGAAATGGGCTCCTGCGGTATCGAGAACATTACCGTCAAGGTCTTCCAGTACCACAGTCACCCTGTAGTGGCCGTCAGGCGTCTCCCCGGTATCCCACGATTCCATCAGTGCGGAAGAGCCTGGGGGCAGTTCCAGCGTGTGAAGGGGCAGTCCGTCAATGTGCAGTTCTCCTGCATAGGGTTCAATGACTCCACGCAGACGCACTGTGTGGTCCTGGTCCTCCTGGTTGTAGAAGGCCACAAGAATTTGTACCGGCTGGCCTGGAAGGACTGCCTCTCTTTCAGCAGACATCTCTGTTATTTCTACCGAGCTTTTGGTAATGGAAAAATCAAATTCATAATGAGTATAGAACTGAATTTCCGTTGTTTGCGTGTTGTAGATGAAGGGGTACACCATGAGGACCAGAGTCCGGCTGTTATCATCCCCGGGCATTACCTCCCAGCGGAAAGGGCCATCAGGGTACCAGAGATATTCCTCAGGGACAAACGGCTCTCCGGCATCGTTCTCCAGAAAGTCATCCGGTATTACCGGGAGATGCAGCCCCCTGTCGGTCTTCATGCCTGACCTGTCACGCATGCTTACGTCCTGCACCACATAGCCTGTGGGAATCTCAATTTGTTCAACCCAGAAAGGAACCCGGTACTGACCGGGGTCAACCAGTAGATCTCCGCCGGGGATCTCAACATAATCCAGCCCGTCAATAGAGGTGACGGTATAGTCGGGAATTTCCAGGACAGTGCCTTCAGGCGGGGTGTCCCCGGCCCTGGGGGCTTCGGAAACGGAAAGCGGTTGATTTTCAGGGATGTTATACCCGAACCTGGGATCTCCGTAAATATTGTAGCCAAGGACGAAACGCCAGTGGTAATGATTTTGGTGGTATTGACTCCAGAGGTACCTTTCAAAATCTCTGTAGGTGGCACCTATTTCCTTTTCAGGCCTCCAGAAATTTCTGAAGAAGCTTAAACCGTTTACGGAATTGAAGCCTGTATTGCTCATGTGGGTGGCACCTATAAAGAGTCCTGCATCATGAATAAAAAACGCCTCGCCAAGACTGAAATCAGCCATGGCGCCGGTTTCACCTTCCGCCGGTTCATAGTATCCTGTTGAACAGGCGAACGAGAAGATACAGGGCCTTACCCCGTTGAAGTTCAGATATTGCACACTCATTTCGTCCAGCACATGGCCCCAGCCGCCGGGGCCGCCATGTCCATTATAATATATGATGTCCTTTCCCGACACGAGAGGATCAAGGTTATCCCAGGCGTCTTGTGCTGACAAAAAATCTGTCCGGTGGTATTTGTCATTTGAAAGGGGCGGCGCATACTCCGTATTCATGACATATGATATATCGTTAATATTGTTAACAAAGCTAGTTTCATGGCTGCCCTTCCCGCTCATAAGCAGCACATCGGATGCGTCAAAATCATAACCAGGGAAATTACTCTGCACCAGACGGCTTGTCACGATTGGCATCATGAGGATGTTCGCAAAATCCCCGATGATCCTGCCAAGGGTAAGGTCCGGATATCCGTCATCATTCAGGTCAGCGTAGGGCTGATCGCAGAGGGGAAGGGTATACTGCCCTTCAGGAATGGTCAGAATTATCGTAAAAGACGGGATGATCTCAATTTCCCCTGTCAGCAGCATATAACCGTTCTGACTCCAGTCCGGGTGAAGTAACCGGCTCCACCCTCCGGCAGCGGCGGCCCCGCCCAGGGGAATGGCATTTTTATGACCCGCCAGGTTCAGAAGTTCACTGCGCGCAGCCGGCGAGTCCAGATAAGCAAGTACGGCGTTTTTGCGGCGGACAAACCTGGCCAGTTCCGAGAGTAGTTCATTTACTTCGAGTACATCGTATATGGCATAAAGCTTACGGGGATGAGTAACCACCAGATAGTCGCGCTGTGAAACCGGGCCCAGAATCGTAGAAGTGGTCAGGGGAATTTCATCAGTACCCCACCAGCCTTCAATGGCCTTGGCTGCAGGTAAATGATAGATCAGGGAAGAAAACACATATTCATCTCCCGACAGCCAGGTATAATTCACTTCAGTTTCCCTCCCGATTCCATAATTGAAATTTTGCGGATCAGGCGAGACAAGCACGGTGGACATGTTTACGGTACACTCCTTTACTTCCCCAGGCATGAGATCCCCTAGGGCAAACATCACCTGCGAAGATCGCGCAGCAGGGTCAAAGCGTACCCTTGGTCTGTAACCGTAATCACTCTGAATGGCCTGGAAGCCCGCATGGGTATCATAAACCGTCACATCCTGGAGGATTACCGGGCTGATATTCTGGACGTAGAGTTTGGCTTCGTAGTAGATGCCGTCGCGCTTTACCTGGCCGCGTGTCAGCTTTATGAGTTTGAAATTGAAGAAGGGGCCGGGAGTTTCGTCAAATATGGAACCGGCATTGAACACCCCCACGTTCTCCACTGCGGTTTCGGAAAGTCCGGCATTATTTACTATTTCCACCCTGATTTCATTGTCCTGGACATAGGCAGCGCCAAAGGAATTCCACTGGAAAGATGTATGCTCGTCAGCACCGGGAGCGCCATTGATGTCTGCCACATGCAGGAGTTCGTCATTCACATAGAACAGAATGGTGTTGATGCCGGATTCAGGATCCAGGCCCCATGCCTCGATGGTGACACTGCTTCCTGATACAGTGGTATCAGGTTCAGGGCTGATGATCCCTCCGTAGGGCGGGGATGCGTCCGGAGGTGGCAAGGCAACTTCCACATCGGCCTCCTGGATAGTGTAGCCTCCTGCCTTGTCCCTTGTTACCACCTTCAGTGTATGAGAACCGTTGGACAACCCGGAAGGATCAAATATCCAGTCCGCGGTGTGGCCGAATACGGTGTATCTGCGCTGGTCGTCCACGTAGAATTCCAGTGCCTCAATGCTGTTGTTGTCGGCAGCCTGTGCATGCACTGCAACCGGCCCTGTAATCCGATCCGGGATGTTGACGTCAAGCGACGGCGGTTCAGAGTCAGGGGCTGCAGGGGTAGTAAAAAAGGTGGGTTCGCTTTCCACCATGTTTCCTGTAGCATCTTCGCACCTGACAAAATACTCGTAAGTGGTAGATGGCGACAAGCCGGTTAGTGTGATGCTGTGAATGGCAATAAGAGGCGTTTCATGCTGCTCCAGGTCAAA
>JAFDJF010000750.1 GCA_019307645.1 Deltaproteobacteria bacterium | reverse complement strand
CAGCTTATGGGTTTCTAATCCTGGGTTCTCAGTGGTTCCCGGTTACTTATGATGTCTGTTTAATGAATCATGATTCCTGCTGTTTGATTCATTAGACAAACAGGAGGCGAAAAGGTTCCCGATTTTTGGGGTGGGCACTAGGGATAAGTAAACTGGATGCGGATTTTGATGTGTTCAAGACCTGTTGCATCAATGGCAGGTGTGGGAGTCTGAAGGGTGCCCAGCTGTTGGAGTTTTTCGAAGAAAAACCCGTATTGTCCGGCCGGGATTTCTGTTTCCAGGGATTTTGGCCAATCGGTATTTCGGCCATATTCTATGGATAGAACAGTTCCTTTGACATTATATATAAGCTCTCTTACGTTTGAAAGCATTTCGTCATGGGACAAAACCTTTAAAATGGGTTCATCTTTTGTTTCCGGCCCATCTTCAGAAAGATATCCTATGGACGGATCTTTCCCAAGGCCGTCACCTTCCATTGTGGGAGTTTTAGCAGCGGGGGCGGTTATCCCCATTCCGGAAGAACGTGCCCCACGGGTTTTTCCTTCTTCAAGGGCCTGAAAGTCCTTCATGTCATGGTCGCGTTTCAGAGTATCATCGGGCATTGGGGCCTCTGACTTCAGCAACAGCACAAGTTCAATGGCTTTTACAGTTTCCTTGAGGGGTGGTTTGGGTACGGCTTCCTTTTGGGAGGCGGCCAACTGTTTCTCGGAATGCGGTTCCCCGGGAGGGCTTATTTCTGAGGCAGGGGCAAGGGCTTCTTTTTCGCGTAATTTTTTTGAAACATCCATGGAGTCTGTTTCTTCAACTCTTTCACGGATCGCTTTCAGCTTGGGGATATCAGCCATCTCTTTTTCAATTTCAGGCGTATGGATAATGAAAAAAATCAGTACCGCCATTGCCGCAGCTGTTGCGAATTGAAGCGGGATTTTTATCCGGAAAGGAACGAACAGCCTCATTGTCAATTTTTTAAGACTAAACCGCTTCGTTATGCGGTCATGGAGTTGTTCAATGAAGTCTTCCGGCGGTTTAACCGGGCGCAGATCACCCAGGTCCTGAACGACCGACCGCAACGATTCGAGTGTTTCTTTGCACTTCCTGCATGTCAACACATGTTTTTCCACAAGGCTCATTGTTTGTGCATCCAGGGCACTATCCAGGTATTCTGATAAGCTTGGTCTGATCTCTGCACATTCCATTTTATATTACTCTCCTCAGCTTGTCTCTTAAGTCGGCCCTTGCTCTGGCAAGTTTTGACTTTACGGTGCCAAGGTTAAACCCGGTAATCTTCGCAATTTCATCATATGGCAGCCCTTCAATATCGCGAAGGATAACCATCGTCCTTTTTGATCCGGGCAGGGAATCAATCGCTTGCTGGACAAGCAATGATCGTTCCTTTTTTTCTAGTTCCACCATTGGAGACCGGGATTCATCTGCAATGTCCAGTGAAGGGTTGTTGCCATTTTCTGCCCCCTGACTGTCCAGATGCCTCATCTGTTTTTTAAACCGGTAATCCAGGGACTTGAGCCGGTTTTTGCAGGTGTTTACTGCAATCCGGTATAGCCATGTGGAAAAGGATGATTGGAATCGGAATTTTTTCAGTGAACGATAGACCTTTATGAATACCTCCTGGGCGGAATCATTTGCTTCATGATAATCTCCCAGAAACCTGTAACACAGATTGAACAGATTGTCTTTGTGCCTGAGGACCAGTTCATCAAAAACATCCTTATCTCCTGCCTGAAATGCTTTAATCAGGGAAGCATCATCCTGTGTGGAACGGGTTGACGGTTTTATCTCTTCACGCATTTATTTAGACAATGTTTTTCTCGAAAGGTTCCAGTGGATGATACGGTATCATTATTAAAGATAGAGTACAGGGGCATGCCGAAACAAGACAAGGCTGTGAAGTCACCAACGGTCAGAGGTCGCATGTTATTTGTTTTGTTTATCACATCTTTTTGGGTAACGCAATAGCAGGGCAGGCTCTGACAGGGCAAATTGGTTCTCCATATAAAACCCTTTAAGCTCATGGCATTAAGTCAAATTCCGGTAACTTCTAAAAAGTCCGGGCGTGGCGGGGAATGTTTTGAACCGCAGAATATCGAATAA
>JAFDJF010000749.1 GCA_019307645.1 Deltaproteobacteria bacterium | reverse complement strand
AGGCTGTCCGAGAATAGCAATTTTTTCCAAAATCGAGGAATGCCCGAAAAAATTACCACAGGCATATAGTTGATATTCCGAGGATAATTTTTTCGGGCATGACAAAGAGTTTGGAGAAAAGGGCATTCTCGGACAGCCTCCTGGCGGGAGCCCTGGATAGGGTTCTCTAATTGAATTCCGACTGGAATCGGTGCACAACTCAGTATGCCGTGATCTATGTCTTTGGGACGTCAATAACGCCTTCATCCCTGAGCTCTTCAATTTCTGCTTCCGTAAATCCTGCACCGGCAAGCACTTCATCCGTATGTTCCCCGAAAAATGGCGCCGGTGACCGCTTGAAATTCAATTCGTCAGAGAATTTTGCCGGGAATCCGATTTGAAGGGTTTCACCCCTTTGAGGATCATCCATGGTTGAGATCATGCCTCGTTCCTTAAAATGCTCATTTTCAAGGGTCTCATCAGGAGTCAAAACTGGCGTGATACACGAATCAACGTTTTCAAAGATCTTTTCCCATTCATCCCTTGTCTTGCTTGCAAAGAGTTGTTTCAATTCCTCGGTAGCCTTGCTTCCTTCTTCATATGGGAGCAGATGATTTTCGATCCACTCCTCCTTGCCCACGGTCTTACAGAAATTTGCCCAGAATTTCGGCTCTACCGGGCCCACAGCAACAAATTTATTGTCAGATGTACTGTATGAGTTATAACAAATGCTGAAACCGCGCAAGTCAACCGGACGGGCGGTCCGGCCCTTTCTCCGGGCCAGGACTTCGGCTATATTTCGGAGATTAAGAGAGGTCAGGACATCCGCCTGACCCACGTCAATGTGCTGACCCTTCCCGGTACGCTCCCTTCCCACAATGGCTGCCAGGATAGCCATGGCCGTGACCAGACCGCCGCCTGCCATGTCGCCGATGGGGATTCCGGGGATTACCGGTCTCCCGGTCTGTTCCCCAGTACAGGCAAGAATCCCGGCGTAGCCCAGGTAGTTGACGTCGTGTCCGACCAGCATTTTATACGGGCCTGTCTGGCCAAAACCAGTGGTTGAACAGTAGATAATGGCGGGATTCACCTTTTTCATGTCTTCGTAGCCCACACCCAGTCGATCCATCACACCGGGACGGAAGCTTTCCACAAGAACGTCATATTCAAGCGCCAGCTTTTTCAGGATCCCCCGGCCTTTTTCATGCTTCAGGTTCAGCTTCATGCTTTTCTTGTTTCGGTTTGCCATAACAAAAGCGTCACTTTCATAGGTGCGGGCCCCGTCTCCCCACCTGCCGTAATCTCCTTCGCGGGGCTCTTCAACCTTAAGCACCTCAGCACCCAGGTCCCCCAGCATCATGGTGCAGTACTGGTATGGCAACAATCTCGTACAATCCAGAATTTTGATTCCTTCTAATGGCTGGTACATGGTTATTCATCCTTTCAGGGGCAGTTTATAAACTCCCTCTTTATATTTATTTAGCGCCACAAAGACACAAGTGGAAAAAAGGTATATAAAAGGTATAAGGTTTCAGGTGGAAGGTTTCAGGAAAAGCTTATACTCATACCATTCGCAGTACACCTTGTGTCGTATACCGTTTGCCTTTTACCTTTTACCTTTTATCAATAACTTGGTATCACTATCATTTTTGCATGGCCAAATCAACGGCATTTGTGTTGATCCAACACAGAAAAGGCCATACAAACCCTTTTGGGGCGATTGGACAATATTGTGTTTATTAGATGTGAAATCCGGCAATTAGATATTATGTGTAAACCAAGGCCAATTTTCTGAATTGATGAAAAATCTAAAAAGGCATTGAATTCTTTAATAAAAAAAAGTAATTACTCAAGCGATAAAGCCAACGAAAGAAAGTTTTTTTCAGCCCTTTTTGTCTTGGGGCTGTCTGAGGGGGAGAAATAATGGCAAACCATGCTATTGAGGTAAATGACGTCACTTTTTCCTACGACAAAACCCCTATTCTGGAGGACGTCACCTTTACGCTGAACCGGGGTGATTTTCTGGGAATCATCGGACCAAACGGCGGCGGTAAGACGACCCTTCTTAAGCTTCTGCTGGGCATAATGGAGCCGGACAAAGGGGTGCTAAAGGTTCTGGGTGAGGCACCCC
>JAFDJF010000748.1 GCA_019307645.1 Deltaproteobacteria bacterium | reverse complement strand
ACAAATCAGGATTATGGGCAGAAGTAGGGCCGGATCGTATGCGGGCACGGGGACTCGATGAAAAGGGTTTGCAGGAGTATTACCAAAACAGGAATTTGCTGAAAGCCAAAATTACCGGCCGGCATGTTTCCAACGCCGTACTGTTCTTTGCCACACGCCAGACGCCAACAACGGGCGTTACGATTCCTGTGGATGGAGGCTTGCCGGATGCCACACCAAGATAGGTCTATTCCAGAGGCCTAAAATCAATCCGGGAAGGGATATTACACACAATATATAATATTATGATAGATGCGAAAGGGATGAAATAAATGAACAAAGCGCTTGCAGAACTGATACAAATATCGAATGAGACGGGAGTAGACCCTACACTCGTTCAAGGCGGAGGGGGCAATACGTCCGTTAAGACAGCAGACGGCAAATACATGTATATCAAGGCCAGCGGCACGGCCCTAAAAGATATGAATCAAAAACAAGGCTGGCGAAGAATGCGCCTCGATCCGGTCCTTGCAATACTAAAGGACAAATCACTGCCGAAACTGAATGCATCCACTCGCGAGCCCCTGGTTGTAAATATGCTCCTCGGTGCCTGTGATGATAACATTAAAACGATTGCCCGTCCCTCTGTGGAAGCCCACCTGCACGCCTGCCTGAATACCTGCGTTATTCATCTGCATCCGAGTGCCGCCGGGGCTTTTGTGAATGCGAAAAACGGAAAAGTAAAACTTGAAAAGCTTTTTAAGGATGAAACTCTCCCGCCCCTTTGGGTCCCTTATACAGATCCCGGTTTTCTGCTCGCAAAAAAAATCGCCCGGCTGGTTGATAGCTATCAGGAAAAATTCGGCAAAAAACCGTCAATTCTCTTCCTGGAAAAACACGGTCTCTTCATTACGTCTAAAACCGCCTCCAGCGCTTTGCGTCTTGTACGCAGCGTAATGAAACGCTGCAACAGCAAGCTGAAACAACCGAAGGCCGGAAGTGCAAAAGTCGTTGAACAGGAAAAAATCAGTGACTTTAAGCTCTGCATTGAACAGGCATATTTGAAGGCTACCAGTAAGCGAGCAACGATATGGTATTATTACAACGATGCTATCGCTGACTTCTTGAATCACAAAGATGCCAAAAATATGCTTTCCGGCTCATTGACACCCGATGAGCTGGTTTATGCCAACGGCCCTGCGATGTGGATTGAGAAATGCGATTCACAAAGTATTGCCGGCCGGTTGAAACAACAGACACAAAAGGGCAACAAACCTTATGTGGCGTTTCTTGTCAAAGACGTCGGCCTCTTTGTCGCCGGGACAGAAAAGATTGCCCCAACCGTACGAGACATTGTTCTGTACTCGATTTTCATTCGAACCAATGCCCATAAAATGGGCGGGATTCTTACTTTGAACAAGCGCCAGGAGGACTTCATCAATAACTGGGAATCCGAGGCCTTCCGCAAAAAATTAGCAAGCACAAAGAAGTAAATATTTGAAAGGGGGTTTTTAGTATCAAAGACATGAAAAAGCCCAAGCAACACAAGCTTGGTCTTTGTGCCATTTTTTAGAAAAGATTAGTTGTTGAGAAATCGAACTTCTATCTTGGGCAAAGACGTGATTTTACCAGATTAGTTCAAATCATTTTCAGAAAAACTAAATAAATAGCAGGTAAAGAGCGGGAGTCGCACCAATTATTAAAGTGATAAATCAGACCAATTCCAGGGCCATCATACCTAATTCCAACCGATTTCTACGCCCCAATTAATGTAGGGTGGGCCTTGGCCCACCGATTAAAAGGGCGTGACCTCTATGAAGGTGGGGCATGCCCCACCCAACCATTCTGTCATTATCAAACACAACTCACCGAAAAATGTACCCCTAAGGAGCAAGCGTACTCCTTTAATTCCCCTGTGGCTTATCGCTTTGGATACACGATTTTCATAGCCGCCTGCGCATCTGGATAGTTCTCGGCAACGAAACCTATGGCGAAGCGTATTTTAGTCGCCTTAATGTAGTCCAAGTCAGGAGACAATCGGTGCTGAATGCCCACGAGAGTTACGGATTCTTCGTCACGAGCCTTAACCTCTTTGCAAATAATATCGCGTACTTGCCATATCCCACATCAGCT
>JAFDJF010000747.1 GCA_019307645.1 Deltaproteobacteria bacterium | reverse complement strand
GCAGGTTATCCATAGCCCTCATGGCCCGCTCGAAAGCCCCCTTGCCTCTTCTCTCGTCCGTCTCTTCTGCGAATCCCTCCACACTAACCTGAGGGGCTACGTTGCCCAGTTCCACCAGTCTGCGGGCCATTTCCTTATCAATCAATGCACCATTGGTATAGAACTGGAAAGCAACATCATTATGCTTTTCAAATATATCGAACAGCGGGCGGTACACCAGTGGCTCACCACCCAGAATTATGAAGAATCTGGTGCCCATTTCCTTGGCCTCGGTTATGATGCGATCCAATGTCTCAAAGGACATATCCTTGTCCCTGGAGTACTGCGCCGCATAACAGCCCACACATTTGTAATTGCAGCGCATACTGGGTGATATCAGCATCAATCCCGGCGGCTGTACGTTTTGCTCTGTATAATTACTGATAACATCATGATCCCTGAAAAACACGTTGGCCATCATCTGTGCTACGAATTTTTTGAGCACATTGGGATGAAGTGTCATCAGCCTTTTTAAGTAGGCCCCACCTGAACTAGGGTTTGAAGCCCATTTTTTTACCCAGTCAGCGCTCATCTGATGCTGTTCCGTCTTGGCCACTCCCATAAAAGCGGAAACGAGTCCGCCAAACTCCGGGCCCATTGAAGGAGCCATAGTCGCAAGCATCTGGCTTATGGCGCCTATGTCAAGGCCCTGTTCTGCGTCCTGGCTCTGCTCTCTCTCTTTATCTTCAGCCATGCTTTTTAAATCCCCTCTTTTTTAGGTTTCAACAATATATAAATCTGTTTTTCTATTATTTCAATTGAATTTGAGCTATTTTACCCTGTTTGCGAGTGTGATGCAACTTATGTAGAGTAAAATACCCCAAACGGGCTAGGCTTGCGGCGTTGAAAAGCCGTCCTTTACCGCCTCCATATTCCGCTCGTCTGCCAGCAAATCGGCTGCGGTCATAGCCATAGCCTTGGCCGCATCAATTAGCCCCTGATGCCCCACATCGGAGGCAGCCGCCACAGCAAACTCAGGCGAATGAATTAACACGTCCATGGGAGCAATAGATATCGAGGGATGGATGGCCGGCACCACCGTGCTCACATTACCCATATCGGTGCTGCCAAATCCCTTGGTTGGATCGGGCGGATCAAGTGACCTTCCCAAAATATCATAGTTGCCGGTAAACAATTCTGCTAAAGCCATATTGCTATTCATAGGATCGTAGCGGGCCTCTTCCCACTTATACTTAAGCTGAGCGCCACTTGCCAGCGCCGCTGCTTCGAAACAGTTTAAGACCCTTATACATAGTTTGTCAAGGTATTGGCTATCCTCAGCACGTATCAGGAACTTGCCGGATGAGTAAGCGGGAACCACGTTTTCAGCCTCCCCACCATTGGTGATAATTCCATGTATTCTGGCCCTATCCTTTATATGCTGCCTTAAAGAGTTAATGTTATTGAAGGCCTGTATCATGGCTTCAAGCGCGTTAATTCCCTCATGGGGGCTGGCAGCCGAATGAGCCGCCTTGCCGATATATTCCACCTCAAGCCCTATGCACGCCAGTGCCACTATCGTTGCCGCATTGCGCCTTGCCGGATGTACCAGCATTGCCGCATCCACATCGTTAAAAGCGCCGTTTTTAATCATAAGCGCCTTGCCCACACCACCTTCTTCCGCCGGTGTGCCAAGAACAACAACGCTTCCACCTGTTTGATCAACAATAAGCTTGGCGGCCACTCCAGCGCCCGATGAGCCGGCAGCGATTATGTTATGCCCACAACCGTGGCCCATCTTGGGCAAAGCATCGTACTCGGCAAGAAATGCAATGGTGGGTCTTCCCGACCCATATGTGGCGCGAAATGCGGTAGGCAGATCGCAGATACCACGTTCCAGTGTAAATCCATTGTTCTCCAGATAGTCGGTTATCCAGCCAAACGCCTTGAACTCCTCATAGCGCACCTCGGGATTATCATGTATTCTCAAACTCAAGGCAACCAGTTCATCACGCCGTCGGTCAACCTCGGCTGTAACCTGGCTTTTTAGTTTCTTTATATCTAAACTCAAGCTAACACAACCTCTAATTTGTCCTTAGATTTTGTTAATTCTTGCTTTTCAACCTTATCATTG
>JAFDJF010000746.1 GCA_019307645.1 Deltaproteobacteria bacterium | reverse complement strand
ATGTGTGCCAATATTCATAAAAACCGGGGTTTTACCATGATCGAGGCCATTGCCGTTCTTCTACTCCTCGGTATCCTCAGTACGGTCATTATCTCGAGCTATTCTTCTATCGAGAGCAACACACTGGTCGCAGAGGAGGCTTCCCTCAAGGGGCACCTTCGCTTTGCACAGCTCCGTGCCATGAACGACCAGGTTTCCTGGGGTATCGGCCTCGGCGCGAACGCCTATACGCTTCTGAGAAACGGGGCGCCTGCACCATCTGACCTGCCCGGTGAAGGCTCCGGAACACACAATCTTCCAGGAGGTGTTTCCATCACCCTGGGGGCCGGCACGACAGTCACCTTTGACCAGTGGGGCAGTCCGGGGCCTGCCAACAGAACCATTACACTGTCTTCCGGCTTGAACTCCAGGACCATCCCCATCACCGGAAACACGGGTTTTATCCCATGACAACCTTCTCAAAATACAATGGACAGGAAGGTTTTTCCTTGCTGGAAATTATCGCGGTGCTCACGGTCGTGGCCGTGCTGGGCGCACTGATGTTTCAGCTTTTTGGGGATTCATTTACAAAGAGTTCCGAGCCCATTGACCGCCTTAAAAAGGCCCTTCTGTTGCAGCAGACCATGGAAAACATCACTGAGGATTATGAAAGTTCTTCCAAAACAAGCGCTTTTCTGGACACCACCCTGAGAATCAATATCGGGCCGGAAGGCACCGACCAGAACAATGCCTATGGACAGTACCACGTGGTCAATAACCGTTTCATAAAATTTGTGGGCCAGACCGAAGCCAATATTGCTGCAGGGGATCCCAGGGAGAACCTGAAGGTCACCCTCAGAAACGATACGGGTGAAAACCTTACCACCTTATTCACGGTGCAGTAATGACTACAAGCAGGTGTCTTAAAAATCAGAAAGGATTTTCCCTGATCGAGGTGATCGTATCCATCCTCCTGGTGGGAATGATCGCCGTCTTTGCCGGCATGGGCATCACCGCCCTCATGGATGCCTTTATGCTCACCAAAATGAATGCAGAAACCACCCAGAAGGGCCAGGTGGCCATGACCCGGATGGTCAAAGAATTCATGGTCATGAACGCGGTCACTGCGGCCACGGCCACATCCATTACATTTATTTCCTATAAACAGGGGGTGACCAGCCCCCACACCCTGTCATAATAATATCATTGAATTTACGGACCGCCTGGTCCCGAGAAATCTATGATATCAGGCAAATCCAAATATTTTCAAAAACCATTAGCCATGAAACTTCGGCAGAGAAAAGCCCATATCGATTGCTGTGCTGATCAAAGGGGCGCGCTCCTTGTCAGCCTGATCCTGACCCTGTCCATTGTGGCGATCCTGGGGGCTGTGATGGTCGAAATGACCACAACATCCACCCTGGGTGAGCTCTTTACAAACCGCCAGCAGAGGGCCTACTACCTGGCTGAATCCGGTGGCAGATATGCCATCCCCCAGATCCTGGCGGACCCTGTCCAGGCCGAAACCAACCTCCACGGCATGACCTTTACCTTGGCCAACCAGGGTCAGTTCTTTATCACCGTGGACAACAGCATCCCGGAATTGATAATGCTTGAATCCGAGGGCATTGTTCAACCCGGTGACTGGCTCGAATCGAGGGCCAAGATCACCTATCGCATACCCAGACCCTTTGCCTTCAAATACGGGGCCTTTACCGATACCGGGCGGCTTCAGTTGAACAATAGGGCCTACCTCGACAGCTATGATTCCAACCTGGGCCCATGGACAGGTGAAGGTGTCATGAGAAACGGTAGCATCGGGACCAATCGGACAGGAAGGCGATCCATTCGAATCCTGAGACGGTCCAAGGTTTACGGGGATGCCGATGTGGGACCTGGGGGAAACACCAACAGGGATATCCAGGTGGAGAGAAATGCCCTGCTCACAGGAAGCAGGGGAACATTGACGGCTGTAGAGGACATGACACCCAGGACCATGCCCGCAGGGGGAGGAGCACCCGTTGATCTTCAGCTCGGGAACAACCAGACATACACTTACACCACCGGGGTCTATCGTTTGAATGATCTGGAGGTGGAGGACAATGCAAGCCTGATCATCTCAGGGGATGCCAGCCTTTACATAGAAGGCATGATCCGGTTCAGGGGCTTTGGAACCCTCAATATTCTGCCGGGCGGATCACTCACCATTTATGCCGCAGACCAGTTTATTGCCGAGGATGACGCCAGGATCAACCCAAATGGAGAAGCCGGGGATTTGGTTGTCTTTGGAACGGCTTCCTTTACCAATGTGCAGCTAAATAACGATGTGATCGTGAAGGGGGCTTTTTATGCGCCCAATGCGCAGGTCCTGATGCAGAGAAACACGGAACTTTTTGGATCTTTGATTACAAGACAGATCTCCCTCAGTAATGATGCGAAGCTCCACTATGATGAGGCCCTGGGGATAGTCGGCGGTGCAGGAGGGCCGATCGTCCAGTATTTTTAGATATTAAAGGATTCGAGGGGTCAAGGGGTCAAGGATTCCAGTGAAATACTCAGAGATTAACCGGCTTTTTCTTCTGTATAGAATTGAAATTTGAAGGAGCCGATCGTGATGACATCCAGTTCGTTCAGGGTGACCGTTTCCTTCACCACCCGGCCGTTGACCCTCAATTTAGCCATGCCCCCTCCAAAGGTGATGCTATAGCCCATGGGCCCACGTGCAATGACGCCGGCTGTCTCGCCAATGAACAACCCGGATATCTTTATTTCCGAGCCGTCGGCCCTGCCGATGCGGGTGCGCTTCGCGGTTAAGGCGATGTCACCAAAACCGGGGCCGTCAATGAGACTCAGCATGCCCGGCTGATCTGTTACCTCGGCAACAGGAGGCCCGGCAGGCACTCCTTTTCCATAATTGACGAGCTGTTCCCTTTCAAAGTCCATATCAAGCGCCAGGGTCTCGCTCCTGTCCGTTTCCGGTACGTCCGTTTCCTCTGGTTCTATCTCCTGGACAACCTCTCCCTGGGGGGCATGAAAGGTGAGCAGATGTTTACCAATAAGGATATTGTCTCCGTCAACCAGTTTTTGGGAGCTCACTTTCTCTGAATTGACAAAAATCCCGTTGGTACTTTTAAGGTCCGTGATGACAAAGTCCGTGCCGGTTTTATCTATCCTGGCGTGATTCCGTGATATGGCAAGGGAATTGATCGCAATGGTATTGTCTTTTTTTCGCCCAATGGTGATCCTGTCCCCGGAGATAGGGTATTCCCTGATGACCTGATCTTTGAGCTTCAAGACCAGTCTTGCCAT
>JAFDJF010000158.1 GCA_019307645.1 Deltaproteobacteria bacterium | reverse complement strand
AGCAAAAACCTTGAAATAGTCCACTATTACTGCGTCTTTTGCTCTTAACTATCTACCAAACCTAACCTAAATCTGAGCGCCAAAAATGTGAATTTATTTTTGCGCGAACCCTTAGTCTGTGGAAATCGGAAGGCTGAGTGTAAACGTCGCCCCATTTCCAGGTGTACTCTCAACATGGATCGTGCCATCGTGCAGTGCCATGATATATTTTGAAATGGCGAGACTCAGTCCCTGGCCTTTCTGATGATGCATTATGTTTTGGACTGCAAATTCATCAAATATCTTGTCAATCCAGTCCGGCCTTATGCCTTCCCCCTGATCTGAAAACCGTATCACACAACGTCCCTCCGAAATTTCTGCCCGGGCCAGGACCATTCCCCCCTCAGGCGAATACTTTACTGCATTGTCAAGCAGGTAGCCAAGCGCTGTATCAAAAAGAGGCCAGTCAGCTTGAAGTTCAATATCGTTTTTGACATCCAGCTTGAGGGTAACATCTTTCCTTGAAGCCTTTTCTTTTAACACTTCTATGGCGGTTTTCAGGTGTTTTTTTACAGATCCGGAAGCTTCTGCAATTTTCAGACCACTCTTAAGAGAACAGATGAGAGATGTTTTGTTCATAAATTCAAGCAGTTGATATGCTTTTTCTGAGATTGTCCCCATGTGCTTCTTTATATCATCATTCAATTCAGAATTTTTTTGAAGGATTGCTGCCAAACCAATGATTACACTTAAGGGCGTTTTTGTCTCATGAGAAAACAACATGAGTAGGTCCCCCTTAAGTTGATTCAATTCCTCCTCATGTTTGAGTTGGGAAAAAACCCGAATCTTTGCTTCAAGTTCTTCTTTGTCAAAGGGTTTGGTAATATAATCATCCGCTCCAACCTGATATCCTTTCAGGCGGTCATCGATCATTGTTTTTGCCGACACCATGATAATTTTTATAAAACGGTACGGTTTTTCTTCTCTGATTTTTCTGCAGACTTCGTAACCATCCATCCCCGGCATCATGATATCCAATAGAATCAAATCAGGTCGGAATTCGGGGATGATCTCCAACGCTTCTTTGCCGGATTCTGCGCTTGCCAATGTATACTTGTCCTGCAAAATCTTTTTGAGGATGAGTATGTTCATCGGGGCGTCGTCAACAACCAGTATCTTTTGGCCTAAAGGCATAGTTTTTTCTCTTCTCGTAGCAGTTTAGGGTTCGCGCCAAAAAAGTGAATTTATTTTTGCGCGAACCCTTAGCGCTTTGAAAGGGCGTGACCTAATCGGAATTGTCAGGCCGTGGGATGATTCATGGCGCTACTTTTTTCTTTCTTTTTTTCACAACACGCCTGCCCATGCTTTCAATATGGCCGGCCACACGCAGGACAATGTCAAGACTGAGCTCAGGCAGTTCAATGCTTTGGTTTGTATCGCCGATCAAATATTTGGCCGCAGGAGTTTCGATTTTTTGCCGTTTACATACAATGTAGGATATGGATTCAGCCTCAATTTCCCTTTGAATCCCGGTCGCAATATGATCCTGACGGTCCGTCCACCAGGCAGTCTTATCCGATCCAGCGTGCCCACAATACAGGTGTGCCAGTTCGTGAACGGCAGCGACATACTTCTGAGAAATCGAATGTTTTTTGTTTATCTGAATGGAATACAAAGCCGCGTAAATTTCATCTTCAGAAACTTGTGCCAGTTCTGCTTTTTCCAGGGCCTTGACACATCCGGAACCAGGGGTGGCGTCTTCACTTTCGTAAACCTTTATTAGATCCCTGGCACAGTTGTCTATGGTATTATTCCAGATTGTCTGAGAAATATTGCCTTTGGTATCGAGAGGCTTTGCAAGGGCCGTTGGCAATGGTTCGCCTTCTGTGTCTGCCACATCGTAGACGAACAGCACAGGTGACATGGGAGCCAGTATAACGATAGGCCTGGCCTCAGGTTTAACGCGTCTGCCAAATTTCTTCAACCACTGATTTGCCGTGGTCACATAACTTGAATAAGGGTTCTGGGTGTGTATCAAATAGCAGTTAAGGGGTGAATACCTGGTAAATCTGGTGATAAATTTCAGAAGATTAAAATAATCTTCAGCGTTTTGAGACGCCTTTGTTCGTGAGAAAAGTTCATTGAGGGAACTCTTTTCTTGTTCATGGGCAGATCCGGTATCTTTTTTCAGGGATTTGTCAAACAAAGGAAAAGATTCCGGAAACAGACTTATCTGATCTGGCATTGTCCGAGACCTCTCTTGTTCATTTCCATGATTGACGATGATAAATATCACAGTTGTTCGATAAATTCAATGACGTCCAAATATTCTTACCTTTTTTATCTCCCGAAAAAGTCGGCTTTTTTTTGGGTTCACATCGATGGGTTCTGTACATCCCGGCGTGTTTGAAGCGCCCAACCGGGCACACATGGAGGGTTTGCTCCATCTCTGTCAGAAAAGATTATGGCTTATTCCAAAAAATTAAAAAAAGTTGCATAAAAAAGTTGACAATACCTAATAATCCTTTATATTACAGACAATCAGCACGGCCTATGCATTTTCATGCTAGTATTTATGGTTTTTTTTAAAGCGCGGGTCCCACGTTCAGTGGGTTGGCGACAACCTTTATTAATGAAAGGAGTGTTTCATGGCTGCAAAAAAAGCTGCAAAAAAAGCACCGAAAAAAGTTGCGAAGAAGACAGCGCCAGCGAGGAAGGTGACGGCGGTAAAAGAGCCTATGACCAAGGCCGTCATGATTTCTGAAATAGCTGAAACCACAGGTCTGAACAAAAAACAAGTAAATTCGGTAATCGATGAGTTGGCAATTATTATTGAACGTCATATTAAAACGCGTGGCCCCGGCAAATTTATCCTTCCAGGGCTTATCAAGGTCCAGGTCAAACGTAAACCTGCCACAAAAGCTCGCAAAGGGATCAATCCATTTACTGGAGAAATGACGACCTTTAAGGCCAAGCCGGCTCGCAGGGTTGTTAAAGTCACCCCGTTGAAGAAGCTGAAAGAGATGACTGAATAGTTGGAGAGTGCCTGTCAATATCGTATAACTGCACTCTTCTCGGTAAAATTTCATCTATCTTTTTGCTGATAGTCAGTTTCCATTCGGAAACGGCTTTTCTCCGAGCCGGAAGCTGCAAACTCCGCGCTTGCTCAGTGGAATATCCTGGATATTTCACTGGACCTTATCTAAGGGTTCGCGCAAAAATAAATTCACATTTTTGGCGCTCAGATTTAGGTAATGAGATGCCAAAATGTGAAGTTATTTTTGCGCGAGCCCTGTGGGGCTGTTCGTACGGCATACAAGGGTATGTTTTGTACGGGCAGCCCTTTTTGTTTTCCTCCGGTAACTATTCAAGACCGAGACATCAAGGCACCGTGATTTGAGACCTGCTGAGGGGTTCCCCCCTAAATCATACCTAATCCACCCCGCAAGCATTGCGGCATGAGAATGGAAAAAATGCATGTGAGGGGTAATAAAGGGAGGGTAAAGGGTCCAGTTGCTCAAAAGGCTGCCTCTTGGCCCTGAAAAACGACGGGTCGTCACCAATCATAGAGAACCTCCCAGGCCTTTTCAAAAGAAGCGTTATCTTTGTTATAATTATAAATCATGGTTTTCCCTGTCCCAGCCTTTCCGGCAGCATCTTCTTTCCAAAATCGGATCTGAATTGCCGGCATGTTCCCCTCCCACTTTTCCTTCTCCTCAATTACCTTCCAAATGGTTCCCAAATGTTAAAGTAACTTTTACAGTCCCTCCCCCTTTTGAAGGCGGAAAACCGAGCTTCTCAAGATGTTCTTTGATGCAGTATTCAAGCGTGCTGCCTTTTATTTTGTTGCTATCTATATGCACCTTCGTGACATGGCCTTTCGCATCGACGGTCAGAATAACTTCAGCTTTTTTAGACGGTCCTGAACCAATTTGATCAGCCTTTGCATAACAACGATTGATGGCGAGGATCTGTTTTTCGATCAGCTTTCGCACGACCGGCTTTGACAATCCCTCGAAAATGGTGATTTTCCCCAGCTTAACCAAAGCCTGCTCACCGGGTGATGAAGAAATTTCCGGTTCTCCAGCACCATGGTTTTTTTTGCACTCCAATGACTCTTCTTTTATAGACAAAGTTCCCGGGCCATTGGGAAACCCGGTGGACGGTGTCGGTAGAGCCTGGCATGCCTTTGTTCTTGCTGCAAAAGAGCTTTTTCCAACGGCATAATCAGATACCCCTTGTGGAAGCGGCAAAGGTTGTTTGACGGTTGTTGCCTGACCGTCATGGAGTCGTTTTTGTGAGTCAACGGCAATAAATGAGGTATAGGCAGTCAGAAGATTATATGACAGACCAATGCGGGTTACCTCTTTGACACGCTCATCGCTCGGACTTAACCGGTTGTAATCAGAGAGGACGGCAATCCGGTGGCGAGCCCACATGTAGCGCAGGGCAGAGTTGCTTTTCTGAGGTCTTATGGCGGTCATATCAATCTTTTCCTTAAAAGGTCCATCACCGGTAATCCCATGCAATTCAATCGTACCGGGCTTTCCGTGATATTTGCCGAATACAACGACAGGACGATCTGCCAGCACATCCGGGATAGAGGGCGGTTCAACATCAAAAACATCAAATTCCCCAAAATCTATCCGGATGTCGGTCAATACAGGCGATTCAATCAGTTCCCTGAATTTTCCAGCTTTGCCCGGGGCCTCTTCCGGCCGTGTAATGACAAATGGTTCTCCCATGCCGACCCTTGCCATTCCTTCAATAAGGTGGCGATTAACGCTGGACCCAATGCCGAAGGTAAACATGTTGGCTTCCCCGAGACGGTTGCGGATCAAGTCGAAGGCTTCTTTCTCGACCGAGACATATCCGTCTGTTGCAATGACGATGTTGCGTGAGAATCCTTCGGTCCCCGACATGGAAAGGGCCTTTTTTAATGCCGGTAAAAGCCTGGTGCCTCCGCCGCCGCGCTGGCGGTCAATCACGGTTATTGCGCGTTGGATATTTTCCTGTGTTGCAGGCAGGGACTTGTCCGACATCACCGTTGAGCTTCCGGCAAAAAGAAGCACATTAAATCTGTCCTTCGGACGGAGGCTTCCGATCAGATCTTTCAACAGTTTTTTGGAAATTTCCAGGGGGAATCCATGCATAGATCCGGAAACATCAACGATGAACATATATTCACGGGGCGGTATCTGGGACACCTTGATACGCTTTGGTGGCTGGATCATGATTAGGAAATAGTTTTCCTTTTCACCTTCATACAGGAGGAGTCCGGACTCGATTTTGCGGCCTGAAAGACGGTACTTCAGTATGAAATCCCGGTTGCAACCGTATTTTTCAGATGAATCGAGTTTGATGGCTGCAATATTTGATCCGTTGTAGTCGATGTTGACTTTATGGGAAGTGCATGTGACATCCTGGATCGGAAGACCGGCATTAAGGCTCAGGGCTAAATCGAATGTATTCGCAGGAGATTCTCCCTGGCGGAGGTAGGGGTTTTGTATCCAG
This sequence comes from Deltaproteobacteria bacterium, assembly GCA_019307645.1. The sequence continues at coordinate 802 of JAFDJF010000158.1, read as the reverse complement.
TTTTCCGAGGGAGGCATATCCTCTGCGTTTTGACTGGAGTAACGGGGACCGACAACAGTGGGGTAAACAAACTCATATACCTTGTCAGTGGGAATGAGCAGTTCGGTATATCTGAGTTCAACCGTGATAGTGTCAGAAGACAGGATGTTGGCCACATTCATTTGAAATACATTGGGCCTGTGCTGCTCAAGAAGTGAAACGCTCTGGCCGGCCTTTTTTGCTTCCTCATATTCCACTCGGGCGTCTTCACGCTTTTTAATCTGGGCGATAATGGTCCTTTCCCCGATGGTCATCTTCATCCCGTAAACTGCCGCCCGGGTAGAGGCCGGAAATACATAGATGGCTTCCAGGGGCGCCTTCCCTTCGTTTTTATAGACCTGGGTTACGCGTACGTCTGCTATGACACCGGAAACATTGATATCCACGGATGTCGATTTCAAGGGCAGCGGGTCCAGACCCGGAGCATCAGTTTTCACGAAGAAATATGGGGATAATGTTTTGTCTTCATTTGTTTCCTGCTGTGCGGAAATAGGATCCGCTATCATTATTAATAAGGGCACGATCAAAAGGGTTAGTATTTTTTTTCTGGTTTCCATTTTTTACCTCCTCTGTTTTTAGGGCAGCCACCAGGACACAAAGGAACAGCTTATGGGTTTCTAATCCTGGGTTCTCAGTGGTTCCCGGTTACTTAGTGCCCGAACGAAAACTGTCTTTTTCGCCAATATCTGCGTCAGATAAAAATTTTAATCCTCAAAATACTTCATGTATTCCTGCGGTTAAAATTTTGATCTTCCTTGATCTT
>JAFDJF010000745.1 GCA_019307645.1 Deltaproteobacteria bacterium | reverse complement strand
TTGCATAGACAATGAAGAAATCCAGGGGATTATCCCCCGTCTTAAAAAAAGATACTTGACCTACGGCATGACCTCTCAGGCAGATTTGAAAGGGCGGGATTTGGAGAAAGAAAAGCTGGGAGTTAGTTTCGAAGCCCTTTATCACAACAATTCATTGGGCAGGATTGTCGTGGGAATACCAGGTGAACACAATATGCTGAATGCCCTGGCCGCCACCGCCGTTGGTCTTGAACTGGACCTGGACATCGGGATAATCAAGGAGGGACTTAAGAACCTGGGGGGACTGGCAAGACGATTCCAGCGCAAAGGCGAAAAAAGAGATATCCTTGTCCTTGATGATTACGGTCATCATCCAACCGAGATAACGGCCACATTGAAAACGGCGAAGGAATGCTGGCCTGAAAGGCGGGTGATCGTCGTTTTCCAGCCGCACAGATATACACGGACCGAAGCCCTGTTTGATCGTTTTGCAATTAGTTTTAATGAAGCAGATGTTCTGATTGTGACCTCTATATTTTCCGCAGGGGAGACTGCCATTGACGGAGTGACTGGGGAATGGTTATCCAGGGGCATTAAGGAACACGGCCACAAAGACGTGATCTTTAGTCCCACACAGGAAGACGCTCTATCCACCCTTTTGTCAATATTACGACCCGGGGACCTGGTAATAACTCTCGGCGCTGGAGACATTCACCGATTAGGCGCAAGACTTTTGGATAAGTTGGATTAAAAGACATTGAGGGATTTAAGAATTAATGCACTTAGATTGATATATTAGGCGCTCATAAGGGAATGAATAAACGTCAAAGAGAGGAACTAAGTAGATTAGCAGTTGAGGGCGTTCGGTTTGATTGTTCAATGGCCCGGCACACCACTTTCCGTGTGGGGGGGCCAGCAGAGTCACTTTATGAGGCGAAGGATGCGGAAAATCTCCGACGTGTCATCGCGTTTCTGAATAGAGAGGATATCCCCTATCTCGTGGTGGGCAGAGGCAGCAACTTGCTGGTAAAGGATGAAGGGCTTGAAGGAGTGGTTATCATGCTTCGCGGACCACTCGCTGGCATGGAACAGAAAAAAACAGACCCGTCTGTGTCTAACTTAGGGGCACATGATATGACATTTAACGCAGGTGCGGGCCTGCCCATTGTAGATCTTTTGATTCACTGTCGCGATTCCGGATATGGGGGACTGGAATTTCTGGCCGGGATACCCGGAACGGTTGGCGGGGCAGTAGCCATGAACGCAGGGGCGTTTGGAAAAGAGATCGGAGACTGGGTGAAAAAAATCGACGTGATCACTGCAGGAGGCGAAGTAGTTGCAAGAAACCGCTCTCAGCTTAAATTCTCATACAGGGCGCTTCATATGGAGAAAAAGAGCGTGATCATCGGAGCCTGTCTCAAAGTAGACACAGTGACCGGGAAAACTTTTGCTAAAAGAATTGCGGGTTACCTTAAAAGGCGAAAAAAAAGTCAACCGATAGAATACCCATCGGCAGGCTCGGTATTCAAGAACCCACCGAATGATTATGCGGGCAGGCTTATCGAACGTGCCGGTCTCAAAGGCAAGGAGATCGGAGGGGCCATGATATCAGAGAAACACGCTAACTACATTGTAAATACTGGCGCTGCCACACCGAAAGATATCCTGGAACTCGTGTCCTTGACTCAGGAGAAAGTGAGAAAAGAGACCGGCGTAAAACTGGAGCTGGAAGTTAAAGTCGTCGGAAGATAAAAAATGAAGAAACGATTCACACAAAAAACTTTAAACGTCAAACAAAAAAAAAGGAAAAACACCTTCGCAGTCCTTGGAACAATCCATCGAGTAGGGACAGGTTTTTTAAGAATTTTTTTGCTGTTTGCTGTTGTGACTTTAATCAGTGTGGGTTTTGTATCCCTATACCATTACCTGCTCGCATCCCCTTATATGAAACTCGAACAGGTGAAGGTTGAAGGCGTTGATGAAAATGTCCGGCGAGAACTCATCCAAATATGTGGTTTGCATTCTGACCTGAGTTTATTAGCTCTCAACCTGAATGCGTTGCAGGAAAAGATGAAAAAGCACCCCTGGGTCAGATCCATTAATCTGGAAAGGTTGTTTCCGAACACCCTGATTGTC